>JAEUIE010000053.1 GCA_016795155.1 Planctomycetia bacterium
AGAGTGCGGCAAGAGTGGTCACAATAGCATTCCAGAGTTGGTGCTCCATAATCGGCTCCGAAGGTGGTACTTCTGGTGCCTAGTATGGAGCCCAACTTGTTGTCGCGCAATACCTTTCGGCTCATGGCGCAAAAAGCTCGCTAGCCCTGGGTTGTTTGCTAGAATAAGATTCAAGCCCTGAAGGGGCGGGAGAATGCCATTTCTTTGGCTTTACCCTACTTTGCATTCTCGAATATGTCTTCGTGATCAACATCATCTGACCAGTATCCATATCGTCGAGCTAGTATGTCTTCAATCACCTCTGGAGTAAATCTAGGATGATGCGGTGCCAGCCCCCACGTCATAAGAATTGAACCCAGATTCGTCCGACGTGCAAACTCGAGTTCCTCAATAGTGAATATACTGTATGGCAAAGGAGGCTGGTCAATCTTAATTGTCCCCTTCATCACATCCCGCATATATTCAAACATTGCACGTGGATCTGCATGCTTTCCGAGTCTTTGATGCATTCGATTATTCATTGTCACCCCAAAGATAGAGTGTGCAATGTGCCAGTCTTTCCAGCCACGTTTTCTTAATTCTTCCACCAACGCCTGGAATGGTATCTCGCCTGCCAATTTTTTTAAGGTCTCTGGAATCATTTCAATGATGTTTTGATATCTGTTTCGAATCTGGGTCTGAGACTCTTCTTTGGAATACGTAGGACCTGGCCCCGATGGTTGTTGAAGCGATTCATGGCAGCTCACTGGAAATTCATCCTTTGATTCAGGTAAAGAATCAATCACATTGCGTGTTTCATTGAATCGATCTGCTGTAATAAAGTTACGGATGACTTGAGCATAGGGTTGTCCAACAAACATTTTGCCTGGAACGCCACTTTTAAAAATCTCTTCCAGTAACTGTGAGACACGATCGTGCGGCAAAAAAGATATGTTTAGTAACAGTTGGACTATGGTTGCGAGCATATGCGGAAAAACTTCATCTAAATGTTTCTCGGCCACTTGTGATGGCCATTGCACGGTCCACTCTTGTATTTCGCCATTGAGTTCTGGCTTTACGACAGGCTCTAAGTTTGAACCGACTGAAAAGTTAAGAATGACCGATGTTTTAGGGAGACATAAGTCAACTTTTGTCGTTTCTGCTTGCAGAATCTGGAAACATGCTATGAACTGTTCGGCTAGCGTAGTTGACTCATAAGTATTCAACCAACTTACCTTCCAAGTGATTCCTTGGGCACCCCATGTGTAACTTCTCTTAAATCCTAAGTCGCTTGCCGGAAACCCATTAAGTTGTTTCCTGCAAGATGCTACAACAGCATCAGCATCCATGTCCTCAAACTCTTTTTCTGCTTTCCTAACTAGTTCATCAAAAGATCCACCTAAATTCCATTTCGCAATTTGATCATATAAGTGTTGCCCGATCTTCGGCGACAGCTTCTTAGCGAGAACCACCACCATACAAGCATGGTAGTAAAGGCCATCAAACTCTTGATGAACGTCGCTGTCAAATGGGCTTTTCGCCAACTTCCCATGAAAGAATAGGGAAAGGTGTGCAAGCTCAATGAAACCAGCCCAGGCACCCACCGCATAGTCACATTGTGCGGCTTCAAGAATTGCCGTCCATGCCCTGTGTTGTATCTGAGCACGCTGCTGACTTAGTGCAAATTGTGCAGCAAAAAGGGCGTGGTATTTCGCCGCATAGTGCAGGCCAATCTCCTGATAAAACTTTGAAAGCACCATCGCAGCTAGGAAGAATCCCTCAGCGGTTTCCTCAGTAAACCAATTAATTTTCGCCGTATGAATTTCAGAAATTGCATCACGCAGTCTCCCATGTTTGTAGTGAACCATTGCACGATCTCGACTTTTTTCAGCCGCGCTAAATCCGCCAACACGTTTTGACAATGCCTCATCGACTTTAGCAGTAAGCTCAGAGTAATTTGGACGATCAGAAAGTATGTGACAGACGGCGGTTAAAATGTCAGCGAAGTTTTCCAAGGGAAAAAGTGGCGCTTCAGGGAGAAGTTCGGTTAGCTTCATCCACCATTTGATGGGCTCATCAAATTCGGCTTCGATACCGGTCTCAGAGATCTTGTGAATTGCTAGGTGACCACGTAACCGCAGCAGTTCTGCTTTTGTTGATGGGAAAGCACGCTGCTCAATCGCCTTCTCCAACAATGAAATTGTTCTTGCGTATGAGCTTTGAAGTTCTGACAATGTGAATTGAGCATGGCCATGTTTTGTTGCGCTAATGCTATAACTTAATAGCATGCAGTAATCGATAATCTCATCAATATCCGATTCGACTTTGAAGGAACGGTGCAGATACTCAAGTACTTTTCCCTCGTGTCCAATTAGTGTTCCCAGCCCACGAAGTTGTGCTACGGCAATTTCATAGGATGCCCGTCTTTGCAAGTGTTTCGCGCTATTATCACTAGCAAAGACCTCCATATGCCTGAGCCAAAAAGGGATGTCTTGCTGAACTGATTCTTCACTTGTGGCGTGCCTAAGAAGCCCTTTGATCTCGAAGAAATCTGCATAACTACCTTTCTCGGCTGACTTGGTCTTCCATTTTTCAAGCATTGATTCGTATGAATCATCCTTGTCAAAGAGATCTCTTGGATAAATCTCACTCGGAACCTGCAAATACCTGCTTGCAATGTGAAAAGTATCTTTTGCGGAGAGTTCCTCCGACATCGCTTTGCCATCATGGACTTCCAGTTCAACACTGTGCGTTGTTTTTGCCCATTCCTGTAATGCATGTCTTTTTGATACTGCAAGGTCGGTCGAAAGGAAGTAATGGATGGCTTGCACATGTGTGCCTTGTGCCAAAATTGTTTCTATGTCAGCTTTGACCTTAGACTCGATGCTCTCCTTCTGAATCGTACATGCAAATGCAATAGGCTTATCGGAGACCAAACCTAGAAAAGCCGATCTAGATAGTGAAGTAGTGGCTAAGTACGAACGATAAGTTTCAAAATCACGTCCCTGATCGCCACCTGCTGAAACGGGACCTGTTGCTGGCAAGATGTTACTGCAGATTCTCGCACGAGCAAAGTGACGACACATTTCCTCAAATTCATGATGTCCATTCCGGGCACTAATCTGCTCTAATCCGAATCGTATTTGTTGAATAACTTGATCGATGGTCGATGCCATACTATCCACCATTGTTTGATTGTACTTCTATTCTACATGCCCAGGCCCGGATCAATCATCAATCAAAAGCTGAACCAGGATTCTCCACAACTCCTGATGATCTTGCTTCGTCACACCGCAAGTTGGGAAAGCCTGCTCAACCGTACTTGGCAGCGACTTGAATTGCAGCTTGGAGGTGGATTTTCTCTAGCCCATCTTCAATTAACTCAGCATGCTCGCGAACTTGGCTCAACGTAACGTCAAACACTTCCCCATTCTCCATTTGTAAAGTAATTCTACCGCCAGGTTTGCCTACTGCGTTTGTGACATGATCTGCTCGAATGACCTCACATTTACCCAAGCATTGGAGCAACACTCCGCCGCCATGAAATTTTATTAGGGAGCCTACTCTTGGCAGTTCAGGCCAACCGGTAGAGTCGAGGTCCATCGCAATCTCCCTAAAGAAGGACCAGCAACCTCCATAAGGCTAGACAAGTTTTCTTACTCTATCAAGATCAAACACTATTTGCATGGTGCCCTGAAGATTCATGAGATTGCCATGCCACGGAAGTGATGTACTCATCTCTTCCGTGCTAAGTGTGCGATCATCCCCGAACCTCACTTCACCGCTCGCACTCCAATCCCCATGAAAACCCTCACCCTCGAAATCGCCGACTCCCACTACCTCTACGCCGAAAGACTAGCAGCCAGCCTCAACGAACCTCTCACACAACTCCTTCACCGGGCGCTCATCGAGAAACTCGACGAGATCGGAACCGCTCACACTCAAGAAAGAGCCAAGCGTGGCAGCCGTGAAGCTTTTCGGGCGGCCTTGAGCAAAGTTCCCGATGTACCACCAGATGCCGGCGATGAGCTTGATTGAGTCAGCCCCCGAATGGGGGCGACCGGGTGGTAGCTGGCTGCCTGGTGCCCCAGCCGAATGCCCGGATTATCAAAACAACCGAAGCTGTGGCAGGGTCGTTTGGTACTCCAATCGACCCTGTGGAATTGCAACTACATTACGTCTCAGCATCAGGGTTAAGTTGATTACAACACAACCCTGCCAAACATATGCTCACCCCCTCATCGCCTTCTCAATCACTGCAATATCAATCTTCTGCATCATCATCATCGCTTCGAATGCTCGCTTGGCTACGGCAGGATCGGGGTCGATGATCGCTTGTGTCAAAGCCACTGGTGTGATCTGCCAATTGATGCCCCATTTGTCTTTGCACCAGCCGCACTGGCTTTCCTTGCCGCCGTTGCCCACGATGGCGTTCCAGTAGCGGTCGGTCTCGGCCTGGTCTTCGGTGGCCACTTGGAACGAGAACGCTTCGCTCTGCTTGAATGCCGGTCCGCCGTTGAGCCCCAGGCAGGGTATGCCGAGCACGGTGAACTCGACGGTAAGTACATCGCCTTTCTTTCCAGAAGGGTAATCCCCCGGCGCCTTGTGGACAGCCTTCACCTCAGAGTTTGGAAAAGTCTTGGCATAAAACCTCGCTGCCTCCTCTGCATCCCGATCATACCAGAGACATATCGTATTCTTAGCTGGCTTGGCCATGGTGGTTCTCTCCAAAATGAAATTCGAAGGTGTACCCTTTGCAGACAATCCACACTCCCACTCAACCGTCATAATAACAGATGCCTCTCAGGAGAAAACCCATGTCATCTCAACCAATCCTCCTCACCCTCGCATTCACGTTTCTTTTCTTCAATAGCATCCAGGCCGACGACAAACCCGATTCCCGAATCCAGGCCGTCGTCGACTACTTCGGCAAGAACTGCTTCAAGATGGAAAAGTCCAAGGAGGGTGGATGGGATGTGATCGATCCTAAGTTCGATGGCTGGTACATCAACATTTACTTCAAGAGCTTCCCAACTAACGCAACCGAGGAGGAGATGTGGAAAGTGCTGAGGCAGATCAACCTGGCGTTCATCCCCAATGCCCCGGCCAAGCTTGCCATGTCCTACCCCGGCCTGCGTGCCGATGCCCCTGGTGAACCAAAGCGCAAAGCACCCGATTTGAAGAAGCTGGGAATCCATGACAAAATGATCAAGCTCTTCAAGGAGTACAGACCAGCTGAGGTGAAGAAATAGCGGGAGTCTGTAACTGCGCTGACCTCAAGTTCTCTCGCGAGAATTAAAATATTTCTCCACATCTGAAACATTGTTCACATATGCACTAGACAAATGACGATGTGAGTATATATTTCCTTCAGTGACGTTCTTTGTGCAGCAGTTTGTACAGATAGCTATCACCTCTCGTTTTGATTGGCTTCGCTTCTGATCCTGTCAGTTTATCTCACTCTTGTCGTGCCCTTTATCTGGCTCATCTTCATTCTGGCAATTCCAGCCTGTACACGACTAGTCCGTGCGTTTCATTCATTCGAAGTACGATGGAATTCCATCGTGTCTTCGAGGGTCAGTCTCCAGTCAAATCGTTTTACCAAGAACCTGCTATTTGTGGCAGTAACTCCTCGCCATGCTTCCGGTGTCGGAAGCGGAGCCTGCTGCCTTTTGAATCACCTGTAGAAATCGTTCTGCAGGAGTTTACCTGGTCTGAAGCAATTCACCGTGAAACGCTGAATGACCAGGTTTGGAGTAGAGACAATGAGTAAGAAGTTGTATGTCGGTAACCTCTCGTATGAGACCACCGATGCCGATCTGCGTGACATGTTTGAACAGCATGGTAGCGTTTCGTCAGCACAAGTAATTATGGACCGCGACACTGGTCGCTCCAAGGGTTTTGGTTTTGTTGAAATGGGTGAAAGCCAGCACGCTGATGCTGCTATTTCAGCACTCAATGGCCAATCCAGCGGTGGCCGTCAGTTGACGGTGAATGAAGCTCGCCCCAAGACCAATTCCGGTGGTGGCAGCCGTGGTAGCTTCGGTGGTGGCAACCGTCGTTATTAATCGTATCGAGCTGGGTATTCCCATTGAAAATAGTAATAGCTTCAAAGGTAACGGCATTCCCGTTACCTTTGTTGTTAAACAATGCTCCATGGTTTGCCATTTTCCGGTTTACCATGGTTGACTTGTCGTACTTCCCACTCAGCTACACATTTCAATTATTGTCGCTCACATCCGAACATCAGCTCATCATTTCCGCACCTAATCTCGGTGAACTGCCTCTACAGCAGAATCGTGAATAGTTCTGGCAAGAATCGATGTATGAGTAATTGCACAGGCGTTGAATTGGCAAATGAGTTACTGCTGTGAACAAAGCTTTGCCAGAGATAATGAAGAATCTTTGGAAAAGCTTCCTATGATAGAACATCAACGGTGTAACTGGCAATCACACCCATTCAAAAATGCTCTGTCCTGCACCGTAAGATTCAACCATTCAATCAGTTGAAGTCTGCCAGCATGGCGACGCGTTTAGTTTTTTGTGTCCTCGAAAGAATTCATGCAGCCTGTCACGGAGGCTCTCTACGATTGCTGGTATCTGGCAATTCCAGGCAGGCAATTGAAGCGAGGTCGCACCTTGCGGAAAATGTTGCTGGGCAAGTCGGTTCTGCTGGGGCGTGATTCTGATGGCGTGGTCTTTGCTCTCGTTGATATCTGTCCGCACCGTGGCATACCACTGTCACACGGCAAGTTCGACGGCAAAGAGATCGAGTGCTGTTATCATGGCTGGAAGTTCGATTGCTCAGGCACCTGTACTCATATCCCTTCGCTGCTGAGTACGCAGAAGTTTGAGCTTGACCGAGTTCACACAGGCAACTTCCCCTGCAGGGAGGTTCAGGGCAACATCTGGGTCTATATTCCCCAGGAGAAAAATAAACTACCTGAAGCTTTGCCGGAAATACCACTCTGCCCACAAGTTGATGCCAGTCATTATCGCATGGTGGAGCACAGTGTTTTCAATTGCTCGATAGATCAAGCTGTCATCGGGTTGATGGATCCTGCCCACGGGCCTTTTGTTCATCAATCGTGGTGGTGGCGTACTGCCAAAACGATGCATGAAAAGTCCAAGGAGTTCGCGCCCTCGAACCTGGGCTTCACGATGGTTCGCCATCGTCCTTCTTCAAACTCCAAAGTGTATCAACTGCTCGGCGCGGAGGTCTTTACCGAGATCCGCTTTGAACTTCCCGGCAGCCGTATCGAACACATTAGCGTCGGCAAGCACAGCATTGTCGGGCTGACATCACTAACCCCGCTTACGGCAGATCAGGCAGAACTCCATCAGGTTTTCTACTGGACGTTCCCCTGGCTCGGCGTCATCAAGCCGTTCATGCGACATTTTGTCAGAACCTTTATCGAGCAGGATCGCAAAGTAGTTGGTCAGCAGGCGACTGGTCTGAATGAAGACCCGGCTCTGATCCTGATCAACGATGCCGACAAGCCGGCTCGGTGGTACTACGCTTTGAAGAAAGAACTGATCCAGTCCAGAACCGAAGGCAGACCCTTCGTCAATCCCGTGCCTCACACCACGCTGCGTTGGCGAACTTGAAACCTGGGTGAATGTAGATTCCGATTACTATCAGTCCACGCCAAGGCAGCCTCGTCACCAATCCATAGAATGCTTGTTTCTTCAAGGTTCTTATTCGTATGGGCGTTCTGCTGCAAATCACACAAGCTTCCAAGAGTTATGGCGACCAGATATTGCTGGATGGTGCTGAGGCGACCTTTCATGACAATGTCAAAATCGGGTTCATCGGCCGCAATGGGGCGGGCAAGAGCACACTGCTCAAATGCATCCTGGGCGAAGAGGAACTGGACCGTGGCGATATCATCCGCTCTTCGAACCTGAAGCTGGGCTACCTCCGGCAACACGATCCGTTCCTGCCTGGCGAATCAGCGCTCGACTTTCTGATGCGTGACAGCGAGCAGCCTGACTGGAAATGTGGCGAAGTCGCTGGCGAGTTTGAATTGAAAGGCAGCTACCTCAGAGGTCCCATTGCCAAGCTCTCGGGTGGCTGGCAGACTCGTGTCAAGCTTGCTGCACTATTGCTGCATGAGCCGAATCTGCTGCTACTTGATGAACCGACCAACTTTCTTGATATCCGCACGCAGATTCTGCTCGAACACTTCCTCAAGAATCACCGCTCGGCCTGCCTCATTGTCTCGCACGATCGGGCGTTCCTGAATGCCACGTGCACCCACACGCTCGACTTGAGCAGGGGCAAACTGACACTATTTCCCGGCAAAGTGGATGCCTACCTCGAGTTCGTGAAAGAGCAGCGGGAACGGGACATGCGTGCCAACGAAACGATCATGTCGAAACGCAGGCACCTGGAGGAGTTCATTGCCAAGAACAAGGCACGGGCTGCTACCGCGACATTGGCTCGCTCCAAAAGCAAACAGCTTGAACGGCTCGAATTGAACGAGATTGACGGCAATGAATCGACCGCGAACATCCGTCCGCCGAAAGTTGAACCTCGCAAAGGCAACGCCCTGCGCTGCATCCATCTCAGCATGGGTTATCCGGATCGCACGATTGCTGAGGGCATCGAACTCGAAATCGAGCATGGTTCGCGTGCCGCCATCGTGGGTGATAACGGTCAGGGAAAGACAACATTTCTCCGCACGCTGGTCGATTCTCTGCCACCACTGTCAGGCGAAGTAAAGTGGGGGCATGGCTGCAACATCGGCACTTACGCCCAGCATGTCTACACCAGTCTGCCTGAAGACCGAACGGTGCTCGAATATCTGCATTCACAGGCAGCACCGGGCAAAAAGGATCAGGAAATTCTCGGCCTTGCCGGTGCTTTGCTCTTCAAGGGCGGGGCGGTCAACAAGCGTATCGCGGTACTTTCGGGTGGTGAACGTGCCAGGCTTTGCCTGGCGGGTCTTCTGCTCAGCAAACACAATGTGTTGATTCTGGATGAACCGGGTAATCATCTTGATGTCGATACCATCGAAGCGCTGGGCGACGCGCTGGTTGAGTATGAAGGTACGGTCATCTTCACCAGCCACGACCGCCACTTCATGACCAAGGTGGCTACCAGTGTCATCGAAGTGCGTGATGGCCGTGTGGTCAATCACAGTGGCCGGTATCAGAACTACCTCGATCGGGTGAACCAGGAAATTGAAGATGGAGAGCGAGAGTTAGCGAGCACCAGGGCACTACTGCCACGCGAGGTGCGTCACGCAGTCGTTGAAACAAGTGCTGGTCCACGGACGGAAAAGATGGTCCGCAAGGAAATGAAAACCATTGAAAGGCAGATTGCACAATTCGATGAACAGAAGAAAACGCTTACACAACAAATGAACACGACCCAGGATGCCGACGAACTCGTCAAGCTGGAAGCCGAACTGAATGAGATCACTTCTCAATTGGAAGAAGCCGAGAACAAGTGGAGTGAACTCTGGGCCGAAGCCGAAGGAATGTAGTTTTCTCCCCTCTCCCCTGGTGGGAGAGGAGTTGGGTTGAGGGGGTTCTTATTGTGAGTCGTTTAGTCAGAAACTGCTTGATGCAAATCAAATGAAGATGAACCCGATATAGTAGATTCTCGTCTGAATATGGATTAAGCTATCCGCATTCGCGCGAAAACACCATGTCACCATTAGATCAACTACTGCAGGCTCGAACAGAACGGGAACGCAATGCCGCCCTGAAAGGGTGGACGAAGGTGCACGGACCCGTGTTCGAATTCATGGTAACGATCAATCAACCAGGCGTAGTGGCATTGCTGGTGCCAGCAGATCGTTTTGCCGAGTTGCTCGAAGCTTATCAGAGATCCCGTCACCATTACTTAAAACAGCTGTCAGAACAGTTGCCTCAGTTAAGTTTTGATAATGATGAGTTTGAATACCACCTGCTCGTTTATTCACTCGCAGAGCACCTGGAGGGTGATCTCGAGCCGATACGTCCGATCATGGAGAAAATGCTGCTGGAGAAAGATACTGAAATCATGGGAGTAGCCACGAAGCTTTTTGAACGCATGGGGGTAAATTGCTGGGCATCGTGGCCCGTCATTCGCAAGGCATTTGCCTGTCAGGGTATGTGGGAAAGCCCGTTTCATCTGGGTAATGCCGTTGCCGCTACGGTGAGAGAAAAGCCTGATCGCCTGGAGGCCATTAGAACGGCATTACAGGCTGGCAAAGAAAAGGAACAACAGGCACTCTGCCATGTACTCGTCGAGTTAGGCCCATTGGCAAACCCGTTGACCGATGATGTGATTCGTATAACTCTTACGCCATCTGCTTCGCCTGATACCATCAGCTGTGCTATCATGGCACTTGGCTATCTGGGAGAAAAGAACGCTGAGATCTCTGCCATCCTTCGGCATGCCATAGGCAGCGAACACTGGTTTGTTCGTGCCAATGCGATTGCCTCGGCAGGGCAATTGCGACTTGAGCCGGAAATGTTCGTGCCACTCATTATCCAGCGTCTGCAGGATGATTTCGGCTACGATGGCTGGTCAGCATCCAATGCAGCGGTAAAGGCGCTGGGGCAGTATGGGCCTGATGCAAGGATCGCACGCGAACCACTTATTGTCTTGCAGAATTCGACTGATGATGAAGACATGCAGAAGGCTATATCTGAAGCGCTCACTCCGATTCGCTGAAAATCATGGTCAAAAAACGGGCTTCCATGGATCAGCGGGAATTTATGTATTGATATATCGAAATATCACGATATATTGACTGATAGAGGTGCTGAATGCAGAAGGAAGCAATGCTGGAACTTGAAGCACTGACAGAGGCAGCGGAATGTCTGAAGATACTGGCTCATCCGCATCGCCTGCGCATTGTGGAAATGTTGCTGCAGAAACGCTACACGGTCGGCGAGTTGGCTGATGCCTGTGAGATAACCAGCAGCATCGCCTCAGGTCACCTGCGACTGATGCAGCGCTGCGGGCTTTTGCTGCCCGATCGCGATGGCCGCCATGTCTGCTATCGCATCGCCGATCCCTGCCTTAAAAAAATCATGAACTGTATTCGTGAACGATTTGCCTCATAAACCAGGGGAGTGTGATCATGGTAACCATCCATCCATCGGAACTGGCTGCAAAGATACAGGCTGGTGAAAACATCGAACTGCTGGATGTCAGAACCCCAGCAGAGTTTAATGCAGTACATAGCGAATTTGCCAAAAACCTGCCGCTCAACGATCTGAACGCAGCAGAGTATCTGAAGGTCAGGCCACGTGCTGATCAGCCACTGTACGTCATCTGCCAGTCCGGAACGCGTGGCCGCAAGGCTTGCGAGGCATTACAGGCTGCGGGTGGCACCTCGGTTATCAATGTTGAAGGTGGCACTGCAGCGTGGATTGCAGCGGGCCTACCCGTCGTGCGAGGAAGGCAGGTCATCTCACTTGAAAGGCAGGTCCGTATCGCTGCAGGCAGCCTGGTGTTCGCATCGGTCTTGCTGGGCTGGTTTGTGCATCCCTATTTCCTGGGCCTTGCAGCATTTGTGGGGGCAGGGCTGGTCTTTGCTGGAATCACAGATACCTGTGGCATGGGATTGATGCTGGCTCGCATGCCGTGGAATAGAGTTCGAACCGCTACACCAGCCAGTTGTCCAGTTCCACAAAACACTTGATCCGTTGCACGGTGGACTGCTGATGGTGGTTATGCAGATTGACAACCATGGCGAGATTTCCACTCTCCAAAAGAACCCAGACCGTCCCTTGGTTTTCAACCCCCAACTATCTAAGATGCCCCTATCTTACGCGGGGTGTGCTACATGCTTGATCGTATTGCTTACCAGGGTATTACTTTTGACGATGTCTTGCTTGAACCAGGTTACAGTGAAGTCCTGCCCCGCGATGCTGATGTCAGAACCAATCTGACGCGCAACATCCGCCTCAACATTCCCATCATCTCCTCACCTATGGATACGGTCACAGAAAGTGACCTCGCGATTGCTTTGGCTCAGGAAGGTGGTCTAGGTGTCATTCACAAGAACTTGACCGTAGATCAGCAGACCCGCGAAGTGGATAAGGTGAAACGCTCTGAAAACGGTGTCATCACCGATCCGGTAACCTTAAGCCCCGATGCCACGGTCGGCATGGCCCGTCGCGTGATGGAACAGTACAAGATCAGCGGAGTACCTATCACGGTAGGACCGGTGCTCAAAGGCATTCTCACCCGGCGTGATCTTCGTTTTTTGACAGATAATGAGCAGAAACTGCATGAGGTGATGACGAAAGACAACCTCGTTACTGCCCAGGAGGAAACGACACTGGAGGAGGCAGAGAAGATACTCACCAATAATAAGGTAGAGAAACTTCTCCTAGTAGACCGATATTACCATTTGAAGGGGCTGATAACGATCAAGGACATCGACAAAATGCAGAATTACCCTAATGCCTGCAAGGATAAGCGCGGGCGTTTACGGGTAGGTGCAGCTATTGGGGTGCGTGATTACGAGCGCGCTTCCTCGCTCATTAAAGCAGGCGTTGATGTACTAGTAGTCGATTCAGCACATGGTCATTCGTCCAATGTCATTGAAACCGTTGCTGAACTGAAAAAACGGTTCACGGTTGATGTCATAGCAGGAAACGTGGCTACGGCAGAAGGCGCCAGGGCATTGGCCCAGGCTGGTGCAGATGCCATTAAAGTAGGCATCGGGCCAGGTAGTATCTGTACGACACGAGTGATTTCCGGCGTGGGAGTTCCCCAGATTACGGCAATTGCCCATTCCGCCAAAGGTGTGAATGAATACGAAGTGCCCTTGATCTCCGATGGGGGAATACGCTATTCGGGCGACATTACCAAGGCCATTGCAGCAGGTGCAAACTGCGTGATGGTAGGTGGCCTGTTTGCGGGGTTAGCGGAAAGTCCGGGACAGACGATTCTGTACCAGGGCCGAACATTCAAAGCGTATCGCGGCATGGGTTCCATTGGAGCCATGCAGGCTGGTAGCAGTGATCGCTACCGACAGGATGCCAGAGATGGCCAGGTCAGCAAGCTGGTGCCGGAAGGAGTCGAGGGCAGGGTGCCGTTCAAAGGCCCACTGGCTCCCTTTGTCTTCCAACTGGTAGGTGGCTTGCGGGCAGGCATGGGGTATTGTGGGACCAGGACCATTGAAGATCTTCGCACCAAAGCAAGGTTCATTTCAATCAGTCCTGCTTCCGTCCAGGAGGGACATCCACATGATATTTACATTACGAGCGAATCGCCAAACTACAGCCAGTCGCCAGCTTACGCTTCTGAGCGTAGCCACTAGCCTGTTGCTGGTATGCAGCCAAACAGTGCTGGCCCAGGAACCCGTTCAGCCGCCCAAGCCATTGCCTGCAGTGTTAAAGCAGGATACTCCTCCGCAAATCAAGCCGCTGACGCCTCAGGAAGAACGTGCCGTTCAGCTGGAAATGGAAGAAGGACAATTTACGCCTCCGACGCGTGACCAGCTTTACCGCATGGATAGCGAAGCAGCCAAGCTGGAACGTCTGAAGCAGTTACGCAAGGCCATGAACCGCACCGATCTTGATTACCCCGACGAAGATGCGATCCGCATCATGACCAAGTTGGAAACACGCAAATTTGAAGAGATGAAGGCTATGGTTCAGGCCTCATATGTCGTTTATCAGCCTCTCTACTTCCAGCAGATCAACGTGGAACGCTATGGCTGGGAATGCGGCGTATTTCAACCTGTGATCAGCACTGCCCAGTTCTATGGCGATGTGCTGCTCTTCCCTTACAAATTCGCATCTAACCCACCGTGGCATTGTGAAGCCAATGCCGGGTACGCCCTGCCAGGCGACCCTGAACCGCTTCGCTTCCTCACCACGCCATTCAGTTGGCGCGGCGTGGCAGCCCAGGCCGGAGTGGCAGTTGGAGCTGCAGGCATCTTCCCATAGTGCCAATAGTTGCAATGCGAATCGCCGCGTAGTAGCATGGGGCTAGTGCCTCATGCTATTTGGCGTTTATGACAACTCAATGCAAAAAAGTGGAAGTGATTGCTGCAGGTCAGCCCTTTGATGCCGGGCTTTCTCAGGGGCTGGCGCTCCGTAACAAAATACATCACGCATGGAATGCACTGAGCCAGCTTGAAGCATTTCGATTGCAACAGCCCTGGTGGCTGCCTTATGAAGCCTATTGCTGGGTTGCAGCCAACAAGGCTCGCCGTTTTCTTGAACCGTGCTTGCTGAATACGTTGCCATCACAGACCAGGCGATTGGATGGAATAGCTGCAGGCGCCGAACTTCCATTGCGTTCCATCTATCTGTTCAACGCTTTAGAACCGGTGTTGTCATCCGTGGGTGGTTGCACTGTATGTCCCAGCGCCTGTTCCGCCGTTGCCGTGCGAGGAAAGCGATCCGTTCAGCAAGAGCCGATCCTCGTTCGCAACTTCGATTACCTGCCACTCGTTCAACCCTATTATGTCATCCGCGATTCACGTCCAGATGGGAAACTCCGTTCGCTGGAGTTCACCACAGCTCCGCTGGCCGGTGCAGTGGATGGTATGAATGAAAATGGCTTGTGCATCACCTACAACTACGCTTACACCATTGATATTCCCGGCGGATCAGCGGTGCCCATCTCCATGTTGATTTCGGAAGCTCTGCAGCATTGCAGCACGGTCAGCGATGCAGCACAATGGATTGCCGCCCAGCCACGCTGGGGTGGTGGCATCCTCATGCTCGCTGATGCTAGTGGCGACATCGCAGCGCTCGAATTATCCAGCACGCAGAGTTTTCTGAAGCGACCAGCCGATGGTTGCGATTACCTGTTCCACACCAATCACTTTTACGGCTCGATCATGAAGCAGGTGCAGTCGCCGGAGCAGGCTGTCTTCACCAACCTGGCTCCCACTCCACTGCGAGGCAAACAGTTGCACCTTTCCGCACAACTCCGCGATCAACGGCTGGAACAGTTGCTGTCCAAGCCCACCGCCCACGATGGCGAATCTCTTCATGCCATCATGTCCGATCATGGCGAACAGCATTCGCCCACGGACACCACCATCTGTGTGCACAGCAATTACTGGTACACCACAGCCTGCCTGCAGTTTTATCCGAGATCAAGAACGATGCGGGTATCATACAGTTCAGCCTGCCAGGCAGAGTTTGAGGATATTACGTTTTGATCAGGCAGGGTGGGTCGAGCGCTAAGTATTCTGCGAAGAGATCCACACGAAACCAAGCTCGCCCCACCAGTGGTTGCAATCGCTTTGCTAGGGCGATAAGTTGACGAGTAACCACCATGACAAGAAGACAGATTACTATTATCCTTCGTGCAATCGGTGCTGCCGTATTGTCATTAGTATTTGTCTCCATACTTGTAGTCGTGGTTTTCAACAACTATAACTCGCGACGGATAGATTTGCTTAACAAGATCGTCTTAGCGGAAAATGCTTACTATAAATTGAATGGCAAGTATGCAGATCTTGAAACTCTAACGGCAGATATGTACATATCGTCTGACGAAATAAACACTTCTGGATATGTGTCACTCCATATAATTGAAGGCACTTTGATTGACACTTGGTGGGCCATCGCAGGTCCCCAGCATCCCATGCAAGGAAATATCTACTACATAAACGGCAGCGGATATCGTGTATACAGTATTCTGCCATTTCATCTCAAGATCGATAAGGCTACTGGATTGCCACCATCAAATATTAAAAATACATGGTAGCAAGGTAGGGCAGGTCGAGCGCTTAGTAGCTTGCGATGTAACGCTTACAAAACCAAGCTCGCCCCACCAACGCTTGCAATCGCTGTTTTTGATTTGACTGTGATGTGCAATTTAGCGAATCTGGTAATCGTGAAGTGCAGTGAAGAGACTGCTGAATTCATGTTCAGTGGCGATGTACTCGAGGCCTCATGGCACAACTGGTCAATCAACCTGGCGAAATAATCCCTGGCGACCTATATGAAGATTGTCGCTACCACCCGTGCCTTTGCGTTGACGCCAATTCGCTTGATGATGTGGACGGTGTGTATGGCATTTCGTTGGTTGATGGAACGCCTTCCAACTGTAGCATTCGGCATTGCGGTCTTCGTAAACTGTCAGTTGAAGAAGCGGTTCATTGGAAATACCATGGTCCTAGCGACGTGGCCGTTGAGGACCATTGGTGGGAGCGCTGGCCTCAAGTAGACAGCCAGCCACACGCAACTCATGATCGAAGCAACTTGGAAGAGTAAGTCGAATTTATAATAGCGAAATCGCCGTTGCATTCTGAATTCTATCGCTCGACCCACAAAACGTCTGATTACCACCCCACCCCTTCCCGTTTCCACGCATCACACCAGAGAGCTAATATCGCCAGTCGCCAGGCGACGGTGTTATATGCCAGATGTTTGCGTACATGCCTCCACGATGCGTCGTCCTTCCCCTCGAAAAACCGTTCCATTGGTCTCCGTAATCCAAAGTGATCCGCCAGCCCGCCTGGTTGCAGCATGGCATCGCGTGCCAGGTTCTTGAACTCACTCGCCTGTTCCATCCATTGCCCCGGCAGCATCATGCCGAACTTCTGTCGCTGGTAAATTTCCGCAGGCAGCAATTGGTGCTTCTGTGCCAGCATTCGAAGCACGCGTTTGTTCATGCCATCGCCAAGCAATGCCGAGGTGGGCCAGCGACAGACGAGGTTGAGCAACCGTGGGTCCTGGAACGGAACGCGAGCTTCCACGCTGCTGGCCATGCTCGCCCGGTCTACCTTCATATTCAAATTGTTGGGAATCTGATGTCGTAACTCAAACTGCCTCACTGCCTGAAAGCGATCACCTTGATTCTCAAACAGCAGTCGATTCTGCAAACGCATCATCTGCTGGAAAGAGTTGCCCCACTGCTGGCCGCTGCGATGCCGGTATTGACGATATTGAAACAACTGGTTAGGCAGCCAGCGATGCTGAACTGCCGATTGGAAATTCTGGTACCCGCCAAACAGTTCATCGGAACCTTCGCCCACCAGCATCACGGTCAGGCCTTGTGCCTTGCAACTGCGATAGATAGCCAGGCTGCTCAGAAACCCGGTATCCCAGAACAGGTCATCGTAATAGAGAATGTTGGTCTGAATCTCGGACAGAATGTCATCGGGCCGGAAGATCATCTCGCGGTGATCGGTCTTGAGGAAGTCTGCCACCTGCCGGGCATAGGGGCGCTCATCCAGTGGCGTCGGATCGAAGCCCATGCACACCGTTTTCAGTGGCTCCTTGAGTGCCCGCACTGCATATGCAGCCAGGATGCTCGAATCGAGACCACCCGATAACAATAAGCCAACCGGTACATCCGACTGTAGTTGCGTAGCAACTACTTCCTGCAAAGTGGTGTGCAACTGTTCAACGAGATCATCCAATTCAGATGCTGAAAGCGGCCTGTCAGCTTCCGCTTGCGGATACTTCCAATAAGCCTGCGGGCCGGAAACATGGATGCTGCCCTCTTTCCACGTACAGTTCACCATGCTGCCAGGCGGCACTTTTTCCACATCGGTAAACAGTGTACTGAGGTTGTCGTAGAGGTAGCCAAACTCCAGGTAGGTTGCCATCGAAACCCGGTTGATTTCGAGTTTCATTCCTGGGACAGGCAGAAAGCCTTTCACTTCTGAAGCGAATGCGAAGTGAGTTTCCGAGTAACGATAAAGCAACGGCTTCACACCGGTCGGATCACGCACCAGTTTCAAGGTGTGATTTGAAGCATCCCACAATGCCAAGGCAAACATGCCTGCCAGTTTTGAAAAGACCTCATCGCCCCATTGCTGGTACCCAACCAGAATGACTTCGGTATCGGTTTGTGTGCGGAAAGAATGTCCGAGTGATTGCAATTCCTGTCGCAGGGTGCGGTAGTTGTAAATTTCCCCATTGAAGGTAATGACCAAACGACCATCCGGCGTTGACATCGGCTGCCTGCCAGCGGGCGAAAGGTCGATGATCGACAGCCGCCGATGTCCCAGGGCTAAACCGTGAGACTCCAATATCTTTGCACCGTAGTCATCGGGCCCGCGATGGCGAAGTCTATCCCCCATGTTCTGCAATACAGCCTGTGCAGCTTCATCAGGAAGCCGAGGCGATTGCCAAAACCCGTAGATGCCACACATGCCTTAATCCGGTGTGCCGTGCTGGAAGAGGTGAATGTACCGCTGTGCCATGCGATCTACATGGTACTGTTCCCTGACTCGCTGCGCTGCTGCAGAGGTGAGTTGCTTCTGCAACCTTGGGGCCGATTGCAAATCAACAATAGCTTGAATGAGCGAATCCACTTCTCCTTTTACAAACAGCTTGCCACAAACGCCATCCTGAATCAATTCCCTGCACGGTTCAATATCCGAAGCAATGATCGGAATCTCGGCAGCCATCGCTTCAAGCAGCACATTGGGCATGCCCTCGGTTCGGGTGCTGTGAACCAGAAAGTCTGCTTGCCCCAATAACTCTGGCACATTCTGGCAATTGCCGAGGAATTGCACTTGATCGACAATGCCCAGTTGCCTGGCGAGCGCTTCATGGCTCGGTCGCGATGGGCCTTCGCCTGCCAGTTGCAGTTGCACTTTCTTTCCCTGTGCACTGAGCTTCGCCACTGCCTGAAGCAAAGTTTCATGATCCTTGGCATCATCCATGCGACTGACCATGATCAGTCGAAGTGTATCAGAAGGAATATGGACTGAACGATTGGCACGCGATTGAATCTCCTCCACTTCGCAACCATTTTCAATAGTGAAGACACGGTTTGCAGGCAGGCCAATGTTTTCGACCAGTTGCCGGGCGGTTGCTTTCGAAACAGCAATTTCACCGTGACAGAATGGACGCCCCAGCTTCGTCATCAGCTTCGATTTTTTCAAATGCCTGACAGGCTCACCCGCTACGCGAACATAATTGCGTGGAATACCCGCGAGCCAGGATGCAATCGCCACCATGGCATGCGTGCCATAGGCGTAGGAAAGAACGATGTCAGGCCGAATGCCTTTCAGTTGTCGCGACAGTGCACGAATGAATCGTACTCGCCTCCGATGCTGATAATAACAATGAAACGCAGGCAGGTTGACTTCAGCAACAAAATCATCGTATCGCTTCCCCTGCTCAGGCGTTGTAATCATGATGGAGGAGCGGAATTGATCACGAGGCAATCGCTTCAGCAGACGCAAGGCAAAACTCTCGATGCCCCCATACTCCAGCGATGTAAGAACATGAACCAGGTGAAGCATAGGCGATCAGAGTGAACAGAAACAGGGTGGGGCTATGATATGAAGCTGCAAGTACAGGTACTTACTTTTTGAATGAAGGAGCAGATCGTTTCAGCGAAAGCTGTATCAACTCTCCCGAATAGTTAGGCCGTTGCCCCATCCATTTCCCCACCTGCCCACCACCGCCGGGCATGTTCTCCACCAATCCACGGGTGAGGACATACCAGCAGACATAACATTGATTGGAGGATTGCCCGGGCAGGGCCGATGGATCGCGCTCCAGAATATCTTCCACCACCGAAGTTAATCCATCGCGGAAGACTTTGCCAACATAAGGGTGCTTGCGTGCCTGCAGGATGATATCCGCCACCGAATCAGTATGAATGTTGCCGATGGTCAGTTGATCCAGATCAGAAGCGAAGCCACAGCACGGCTTCACTTCGCCTTTAGGTGTAACAATCAATGCCTGCCCTGGCCCTTCGCAGTAATCTTCCTTGAACCATGTGCCATCCCAGCCGCCAGCAAACTTCTCTGCACGCTCGACAGGCGCCAGGTGGTTCCAGTTCAAGGTCATCGTCAGTTCATCACTTACCACCATGTAGCGATGCAGCATTTGAGAATATTCCAGCACACCGCCGAGCGCCTTCGCTAATCGTTCGATCAATTCCAGTCCTTGATCTGGAGCACGGCTCGCATACGAGAGAGAAAGGATGTTGTCCTTATTGAATACTCTCCGTGCAGTCAGGCAGAAGAGTGCCAACTTGTCGATTTCAATGCCATGAAACTTGTCGACGGTCATGCCCAGCTTGCCGGTGAACCCTGCAGCACGCAGATCAGTCAGAACTTTTTGCAGGTGTGGTTCGTCTTGAAACCAGACTCCATTGGACATGATCTTGTCAAACCGGAAACCAAGTTGTGCAGCTCGTCGGCTGACCGAAATGACGAACTCGGGATAGACAAACGGCTCGCCTCCGGTAAAACCCAGACGCTTGATGCCATACTCATGGGCATCTTCAAGGAAACGGATGGCAGTCGGTATGGGCAGCTGGTCCGTCCATTCAATGGGCACGCAACAATGCGGACACGACAAGTTGCACTGGTATGTACCGGCAAATGAGACATAATCAGGACGGAACGTTCGACGCATGGGGTGATTCTATAATGAATCAGAGGATGTTGAAGTTCTGAGAAGTTCCTCACCGATAGGCAGGCTTTGATTGCAATACGCGTTAGCCTGCCTTATCCTGTAAGCAGGGAGGACATGATGCTGCAACGCACCGAAGTGAAGGGACTCAGTCGCACACTGGGCATCGGCCTGTGTTTGTCCACCAGCCTGGCCATCAGCCTGGCTGCAGCCCAGCAACCCAAGCCACCGTTATCCACCAAAGTGGCGCAGGCACCACCGCCAGCCCAAGGTGTCAAGCCGGTAGCACCGCCGGTGCAGTTCCAGATGATGGTCAACGGGCAGGTGGTTGTCGGTGGCGGACAGCCCGGCAATGACAATAAGGAAACTGGCAACCAGCGTGTTAAATTGCCAGTCGATCCCCGCGCTCGACGGAAAATGGAAGAAGCACGTCGCTTTATCGAAACGCAGGATTGGCAAAGCGCTGTCAAGATTCTGCAATCCCTTCTGGATGCCACGGAAGACAACTTTCTGCAGGAAGTTGAAGGCGATAAAGGCAGGCGTGTCAGTGTACGTGCCGAAGCCAATCGCATGCTGAGCAGTCTGCCTCCCGATGGCAAGCGTTTTTACGAGCAACAATTCGGTTCGGCAGCCAAGCTGGCTTTCAAGCAGGCCAAAAGTAAAGCTGATCCGCAGGCGATGGCCGATATTGCCTTGAAGTATGTTCATACCGAAGCTGGTGCCGAAGCTGCCAGTTGGCTTGGCTCCTATCACCTCGATCATGGTCGATACATTGTCGCAGCCCTTTGCTTTGAGCGATTACTTTCCCGCGAAAATGCCAGTAACGATCTCAGTGCCAGTACGCTGTTCAAAGCAGCCTGTGCTTTCGAAAGGGCAGGGGATGTGAACAATCGCGATCGCGCCTGGAGGCTGTTCCAGGCTAAAGTAAACCAGCCCAACGAGCGACTGCCATCAGCCATGCGCAGTTGGGATGAGGCAAAACTCAAAGACGCACTGAAAATTGCTTCAGCAACCCGAGGCATCCTCGATGTCCAGGACTGGCGATTGTTCATGGGCAGTCCTGATCGTACTGCCATCACCACCAGCACCTCGCCATTCCTTGAACCATCCTTCCCAGCCATAGCCACAGCAGAACCGGGACAGGCCAAACAGGAAATTGAACAGGCAGCCAAGAAACTGTCAACGCAGGGTGTGCCCATCATTCCCGGCTGTCATCCATTGATCGTGCGAGACCTGGTCATCTTTCGTACGCTGCACGGCATCAGTGCCTACCATCTGAAGACGGGAACCAAGGCATGGGACAGCCATTCCGATGCCAGCCTGGCTCAATGCCTGAAAACACAGAACCAGGGAGATCCGGAAGCGCAGGTCTACCTCGGAGCTTATCGCGAAACCGCTCCCAACATTCTGATTGAGAATACGCTGCTGGGAACGCTCAGTGCCGATCAGGAACTTCTGTATGCCGTGGAAGACCTGGCATTACCTCCTTATGTTCAGAATTATGGAGCACCCTGGGGCGGTCGATGGAACCGCAACAATCCGCAAGTGGGAAACCGTCTCGGTGAGTTCGTTCAGAGCAATCGCCTGTTAGCCTATGATCTCGATGGGGGCAGAACGGTCTGGTCCATTGGCACGCAACTTCCCGATCAGCCATTTTCACGAATGTTTTTCCTCGGGCCACCGCTGCCACTGGGCGACAAATTATATGTGCTGGCTGAGGTCAGCGCGGAAATCAAGCTGCTCTGCCTGCAGAACCGGAAGACTGTCAAGTCGCAGATTGGTTCCAGTATCGAGTATGAGTACGGCATTGATCTGGTCTGGTCGCAGCCTCTGGGCGTGGTAGATCGCAGCATCACCGAAGATCCTGTTCGCCGAACGCAGGCAGCCTTGCTTTCTTACAGCGATGGTATCCTCATCTGTCCAACCAATGCAGGTTCAGTGATCGGTGTTGATCTGCTCACTCGCACTCTGGTCTGGGCTTACAACTATCAAAATGAAGTTGCTGCAGATCAGCCTTTGCAAATGCAGATGATGAATGCTCGTGGTCGCCCTATGCGGATGTTAGCCACGGAACCTCTCACCAGGGGTGCACAATGGTCGTTTTCCGCCCCCGTTGTCAGCCAGGGCAAAGTGCTTCTGGCCCCATCTGATGGCAATGCCCTGCATGTCATCAATCTGCGTGACGGTACCCTGGCCTGGACGGTGAACCGTGTGGATACTACCAGCAAGGAGCCACTGCCTCCCGATTATTACCTGGCAGGTGTCTTTGGAAACAAGGTTGTTCTTGTTGGCAAACAGAATATCCATGCATTGGATTTGAATACCGGCAAGCATCTCTGGAATACTGCTACCGGTCTCCCCAGCGGCCGTGGCATCGCCAACGATGAGATGTACTTCCTGCCCGTCAAAGGCAATGAACTGATTGCCGTCTCGCTGAAAGACGGAGCCATCATTGCACGTAACAAGGCCCGGCACAAGGAACAGTTAGGCAATCTGGCTCTTATTGGAGATTACTTTGTATCGTTGAACCATTTCCACCTGATGGTTTTCCCCATCCAGGCCATGAAGGAACGGCAGGTCGCCCAGAGGCTGAAAGCCAATCCGAATGATCCCATCGGGCTTGTGGATCGTGGTGAGTTGCGCTGGCACCAGGGCGACATCGCCAATGCCATTACCGATTTCCGCAATGCACTGAAAACCAAACCCGCTCTGGAAATTAAAACCAAGGCCGAAGCTAAACTGTCTGATTCTCTGCTGGCTTTGCTCGAGCAGAATTTTGATCAGCATGAATCCAGTGTTCCGGAACTGGAACAATTGACTCTGCATGTCTCCACGGATGATTGGAAAGACGAAGACAGGCAGAACCTGCTCGACAGAAAAGCACGATTCTATCGGGTTCTCTCCAAGGGGCGGGAGGCACAAGGCAGAATCGGTGACTCGCTCGATGCCTTGCAGGCGTTTGCCCAGTTGGATGACAAGATGATCATCAATCCCGATGATCCGCTCGTTCGCGTCATTCCTCGAGTCTGGTCGCAGGCCCAGGCCAAAGCGATGGCCGAACGTCTGAAACCCGAGTTGCGTGGCAAGCTCGATCAGATCATTGAAGCCAAATGGAATGCCATTCGCAATCATTCCCAGCCCGATGCACTGAGGCAGTTCGTCGATTTTTATGGCGAACTGAACAGCACAGGGCAGAATGCTCAACTGGTGTATGCGGAGAAGCTTCTCGAGCAGAAAAACTATCCGGATGCGTTGCTTCGCCTGTTGCCCTTGCTGAAGGTGCAGAATCCGACGATTGCTGCTCGAGCCTATGATGGAATCGCCAGGCTGAATATTCAGTTGGGGGAAATGGAAAACGCTGCCTACTATTATCGCCTGCTGGCGAAAAAACATCCCACGGTGCAGGTTCGCGATAATAAATCTGGTCTGCAGTTATTCCAGGAACTCATGTACGATAAGCGGTTCCTGCCTTATCTCGAAGAACGTCAGGGACTTTCCAACCTGCAGAACATCACCATCGAAGATTTGAAATACGTTCGTAAATACAACAATAACCACAACTCATTCGTGGCGAACTTTGAGTCGGTCGATGAGTTGCCTCCCAGCCTGCGCAAGTACACGTTGCAGGTGATTGCCGATAATCAGAATCAGTATCGATGTAACTACATCCTTCGCGATCAGGAGCAGGGAAAGGATCTGCTCTCCAAGTGGAGCTTTGCACTGCCCACTTTCAATTACAGCAACCAGGATCGCATCTGGCCCACCTTCAAACTCTGTGGAAACATTCTTGTCTTCTCCTGGTCAAATCGTGTTATCGGCCTTGATCTGGTGAACAAGACGGAAGCCTGGTCGATCAATGTTCTGGGCGATCTGAGTACCTCCGACCAGGGTGGAAATAACAGAACCCAAGTCTTTCCCCTGGAAGATACACCGGGGCGATTTCGTTTTGTGGATCAATTCAACAATATCTCTGAAATTCTCGGAACTTCTGGCCCGGCTACGTCGACACGACTTCTTGTCACCATTCGTCATGAAGGCCTGGTCTGCATCAACCCGCAAACCGGCGAAAAGCTCTGGACCCGATATGGTGTTCCCACTAGTTCCGAACTATTCGGCGATGATGAGTACGCCATCATAATCCCGTACAATCCCAAAAATCAGGCTCGGGTAGAACATCAGACCATGGCTATCAGTCTGCACGATGGCCAGGCTATTCCACTCAAGAACACCGTTGAAGCCCAGTATCGTTCTGCACTGGCCATTCGTGGCAGGCATCTTCTTATGCGTCAGCCCGCCAATGCCGATTCAGACGACCTGCAACTGATGGATCCCATTACTTCCAAACCGGTCTGGAGCACCAGAATCAATTCCAAATCGACCATGGTGAAATCGCCCAGACCAAGCGAACAGATTGGCCATCTGAATCCGCAGGGCGTGTTTACGTTGTGCAATATTCAGACCGGCACAACGGCATTTGTTTCGAAAATGCCTTTCGAAGCAGACAGTTTCACCCAGGCTCATTTTCTTTTTGATGGCAATGAGTGCTACTTGCTGTACTGTCGCAATCTGGAACAGAAAGAGGATTCTGGAACCCGACGCGAGTTGTTCCGCCAGTTTCAATGGCTCCGCAGCATCCCGGTCAATGGTCCCGTGGTTTGTCTGAACAGGGAAAATGGCAAACTGCTCTGGCATGAAGAACTGCCGTTGCATTATGTGGTGATTCAGCGATTTGAAGAACTGCCCTTTTTACTCTGTTCCTCGGTAACCATGTCCACCCGCCAGCCGCCCAACGCCAATGCGAAAGCGAATAAAGGAATGGTCCAATTGAACATCGTGAATGCAGGCAACGGTCAATTGCAGAATGAACTGGCCCTGTTTTCCAAAATGACCGGCAAATCTATTCCTCTCTCGGAAGCAGCTACGCGCGAACTGCAGGGGCAATATGCAGGGCGGGTAAATACCACCACTGGCTATCAGGAACTGCTGATTGATCAGCAAACAGGAAAAGTTGAATTGAAATCGCATGCACAAACACTGTCGTTCCTCTTAACTCCTTCCATTCTCGCAGGCAATCAGAAATAAGGAGATTCCTGTGAATCGCCTCGGTTACACGCGATGGATAACCTGCCTGATTGTGAGTCTGATCAGCTTCTCTGTCATGCATTCCGCAGTCCAGGTTGATGATGCGGAAACGGAAACGCAGAAAGTGCTGGCCAAGTACAAACCAACCGTGGATGCCGGGCTGCAATGGCTGGCCAGAAACCAGTCTCGGGATGGTCACTGGGAAGTGGCTCCGGGTGGTTCGCATCCCATACCCATGACAGCACTGGCAGGTATGGCACTCCTGGCGGAAGGCAGCACCATGTCGCAGGGAAAATATTCTCGCGAAATCGAACTCGCCGTCGAATACCTGCTCGGTAGAGTCACACGTAAAACGGGTTTGATCGGTCGCGCTGATGATGCCCGCGAACAGCAGCGCTATATGTACGGCCACGGCTTCGGCACCATGTTCCTGGCACAGGTATATGGCGAAGAACCAGACGGCGCACGACGCAAGGAAATGGAAAAGGTACTGACAGCTGCGGTACAATTCATTGGCAAAGCCCAGACCAATCTGGGTGGCTGGGGTTATGTCTCCGCTGCCGATGGCAGTGATTTTGACGAAGGCTCGGTGACCATTACCCAGTTGCAGGCGTTGCGTGCCTGCAAGAATGCAGGCATACCCGTACCGAAGGAGGTTATCGACAAAGCAGGTGAATACCTTCGAAAATCATCTGTGGTCTTTCACAAGTCAGGCAATCCCATGACGGAAGAAGCAGGTGTGACCTACAGTTTGCGTGGCGGTGGAGGCGGCGGAATTCGCCCGCCACTGACGGCTGCCGGCATCTGCTGCATGTTTTCTTCCGGTGAGTACAACAACGAACTTGCTCTCAAGTGGATCAATTACTGTCAGAAGTACATCCCCGTGGATAAATCAGGTCGAGACAGCTTCGGGCACTGGGAATACACCCATCTGTATTATGCCCAGGTGATGTATGTTCTTGGTGAAGATCGCCATGCCAAAATGAGACCTGACCTGGCTCAGAAAGAAGCAGATGGCGAGAAGAAGCTGCTCAAGTGGAGCCGGTATCGTGAAGTGGTGTTTGATTATCTGGCAGGCAAACAGGCGCCGGATGGTTCCTGGAATTCAGGTGCTGTGGGGCCGGTCTACTCCACCGCGCTGCACCTGATCATCTTGCAGCTCGATAAAGGTTGTCTCCCCATTTATCAGCGCTAGTAAATGCACTGGACATTCCTTGACAGCCCTGTATCAACCTATCAACCCGTTTAATGCTCTGCGAGACGACGTATGACAGACATGGTGAGTCGCAACAGTGCCAATAACGCCCCGCTGGGTCAGGATGATCTGAGTGAAGCCAGAAAACTTCAGGAGACATTCCAGTCGATCAAAGTACAGCTTGCACGTGTCATCGTCGGGCAGGACATGGTCATCGAACAGTTGCTGATCGCACTGTTCAGCAAAGGGCACGTCATTCTGGAAGGTGTACCGGGTCTGGCCAAGACCTTGCTCATCAGCACGTTGTCCCGCTGCCTGTCACTGGAATTCAGTCGTGTGCAGTTCACACCGGATCTGATGCCTTCGGATATCACCGGCACGGAAGTTATTCAGGAAAACCGCACTACCGGAGGACGTGAATTCAAGTTCCTGCAGGGGCCGCTGTTTGCCAACATCATTCTGGCGGATGAAATCAACCGTACGCCGCCCAAAACACAGGCTGCATTACTGGAAGCGATGCAGGAACGACAGGTTACCGTGGGCCGAACCCGCCATCAGTTGCCCAGTCCGTTCTTTGTGCTGGCCACGCAGAACCCCATTGAACAGGAAGGCACATATCCACTGCCCGAAGCCCAGCAGGATCGCTTCATGTTCAAGGTTTTTGTTTCCTATCCCAGCTTCAAGGAAGAATTCGAAATTGCAAGGCGTACCACTGGGCTGCAGGTGGAAGAACTGCAGCCTGTGCTATCCGGCGATGAAATTCTGCATCTGCAGAGCCTGGTACGCCGGGTACCAGTCAGCGATCATGCCATCAACTATGCTCTAGCCCTGGTCAGGCAGACTCGTGTGAAACAGGATGGCTCTCCTGATTATGTTAAAAACTGGCTCGATTGGGGCGCTGGTCCGCGTGCTGTGCAGTTTCTCATTCTAGGCGCCAAAGCTCGGGCACTGCTGTATGGCCGCACCCATGTCCAGACGGAAGACCTGGCTGCCTTGGCGCTACCCGTTTTGCGACATCGCATCCTGACCAACTTTGCTGCAGTTTCTGATGGCATTACCACCGACAAGGTGATTGAACGCCTGGTGCAGGATACTCCACTGAAAGAAAGTGACCTGACCCGTGATGCACGGTTTCAGAAAATCTTTGCTTCTTAATTAATATGTCGGGTACGGCCAACCTTGGATGGATCATCGCTCAGGCAACCGTGATATGACTGAAAATCCACGACGATTTTTGAGCCCCCAGGCTATTTCGCGGATATCCCGCCTGGATCTGCGTGCCCGGCGTGTTGTCGAGGGCTTCATCAGCGGCATGCACAAAAGCCCGTTCTTCGGCCACTCGGTCGAGTTTGTCCAGCATCGCGATTACACCCCCGGCGATGATATCCGCCATCTCGATTGGAAAGTCTGGTCCAAGACAGATCGCTTTTACATTAAGCAGTTTGAGGCAGAAACCAACCTGCGGGCCATGCTCCTGCTTGATGTCAGCGAATCGATGCGTTACGGCCGTGGCCCGATGACCAAGTACGATTATGCCTGCACCATGGCTGCTTCGCTGGCGTATATGCTTTTGCACCAGGGCGATGCCGTCGGCTGCATGACGTTTGATAATCAGTTGCGACAGGCAGTACCGGCTCGCAGCCATCTGACCCATCTCGATTCCATCCTGCAGTCCATGCATGTCAGCAAGCCTGCCGAAAAAACCAATTTGAAATCGATCCTGCAGCGAGTCTCGGAAAGCCTGCCTGGCCGAGGTATGGTCATCCTGATTTCCGATCTGCTGACAGACCGGCCTGAACTGTTTGCCGGGCTTGATCTGATCCGCCATCGTCGACATGATGTCATCGTCTTTCATGTACTCGATGAAGATGAAGTGAACTTCGATTTTCAGGGCACCACCCGGTTTCTCGGTATGGAGGCCATGCCCGATCTGGTGTGCGACCCGCGAGCACTGAGGCAGGGATACCTTGAAGTGCTGAATGAATATCTCGATGAAGTGCGACGAGGCTGTGCGTCGCATGGCATTGAATACTCGCTCATCCGTACGAGCGATTATCTGGATGCGGTGCTGGCCCGCTTCCTGGCTTCCCGCATGGCACTGCGTGGCAGAAAGTAAGGATCAAACGGACATGTTCGAAAACGTGCTCAATCCGTTTGCCTGGTGGGGAATGCTGGCCCTGGCTGTCCCCATCATCATTCATTTGATCAACCGGCTCCGCTATCGGAAAGTCCACTGGGCTGCGATGGAATTTCTGCTCAAGGCCATGCAGAAAAACAAGCGCAAGCTGCTTCTCGAACAGTTACTATTGCTGCTGCTCCGCTGTCTGCTCATTGCACTTGTGGCCTTGCTATTCATCCGGCCACGGTGGTTTCTCGGTGGCGCCGGCAACGAATCGGGCTCGGTGCATCACCACTACTTTCTGATGGACGACAGCTACTCGATGTCTGATCTGGAAGACCCATCTCGCCCAGATGGTGTATCAGCATTCAAGCGTGGCACCCAGCTGCTGGCTGACCTGGCTGCAGCACATAGCAACAGTAATGCATTGCATCACTGGACGGTTCTCTCCTGGTCGAACCCGGCGGTGCCTGAATTCGGCTCGCCACTCACCAGCGAGAAGCCGGAAGGTTTCAGAATGACCCCAGATGCTCTCACCAGGCTTCGCGAGCGATTCGATGAGTGGAAGCCAACACATCTGGCACTCACGCCGCTAGCAGCAGTGCAGCAGGCTAACAAATACCTCGAAACAGTGACTGATGGCAGAAGGCACATTCATATCGTCAGTGATTTCCGATTGGGAACCTGGCGCAATTCAGGCGATGAGGTTTATTCCCTCCTGGCAGACCTGTCCCGGCAAGGCAAAGTAGATGTACAACTGCATGACGTGGCTCAGCCGGCCCGTTCTCAGGTCGCTGGTGATGTTCCCCCGGCACACGGCAACCTGGGCGTTACCAGCATTCTCGTCAAGCCTCGCCGTGTTGCGGACAGTGTAATGTCTCCGGGCGATGCACCGTTGCGTGTTGTCACTCCCCGACTGCCCTTTGATGTACATGTGACTGTCAGGAATTTTGGTTCCGCCGAGCACAGCAGGATCAATCTTTCCCTGCTCAGCAACCAGCAGCAGCGTGCCGAACGCATCCTCGACAGACTGGCCGGGGCTGAAGAACGCACGTTGGTTTTCAATATGGAGTACGCTACTGATGAACCGATAGGCCTGAAATCGCTGACGGTTCGCCTGTCCGACAGTGAAAATCGTGATCATCTTCTGGTGGACAATGAGCGTTATGCCCAAGTGGAGTTGCGGAGCCATGTGAAAGTGCTGCTGGTTGATCCGGAAGCCCGCAGCAGCCAGGCTGCCAGTGACTGGCTCTACATCAATGCTGCGCTGACTGGCACCAGCCGAACCGGCGTGCAGGCTGATATTATCACGCCACGCGAGTTGTCTGCACGACGCAATCTCTCAGCGTATTCGGTGGTTTACCTGCTGAATATTGCCGGTGTCGGTCGCAGCGAAGGCGATCTCGATGAAGATGGATTGCGTAACATCACACGATATGTCAGACAGGGAGGAAGTCTGGCCTGGTTTCTGGGACCACGCACGAATGTCTCCAGCTTTAACGACAGGTTGTACCAGAAAGGGCAGGGCATCTTTCCTGTTCCGCTGATGCTCAGACCTGATCCGGATGGCAGAAAAAATTTCCCGTTCATCGATGAAGAACCAGACAAGGATGATTTCTTTGCCAAGGTGCGGTTTATGAAACTGCATCCCGCCTTTCCCTTTACCGGTGAAATTGCCGACACCTTCGCACGCTTCATTCACATCAACCGCTACTTCCGAATCGATCCGCAATGGAAACCGGGTGAAGGATCCGAAGTGCTGATGCAACTCGTTAATCGCAGGCCGCTGCTCCTCTACCGGGATCAGGTGCGACAATTAGCAGAAGAACTCAATGCAGTGGCGTCCCAGGTGCCTGCCGGCAAGCTGACTTCGCATGTTGGTAAAATCCTGGCCAGCATCGTGGAAGCTGACAGAAAGAAAGCACGTAAGGGTGAACTGATCCAAGCACTCAGTGCTGCACTATCAGAACCTGCTGCAGCAGATTTCTGGAAGGACAAGAAGAATGCGGACTTGCTCAAGAAGTTTAATGACCTTCAGATGCTCCTACTGCAGGGCGATCCTGTGGTCGTGGAAGCTGCGGTCACCGGCGGTATTCGCACTGGCCGGGTCATGGCATTTATGATTCCTGCCGCCCCAAGCAGCATTCAAGGCAAGGACTACGGCTGGCATGATATGGCAGTGGGCGACCTGGGTCAGTTCTTCTTTGTCCCCATGATACTGGGAGTACAGGATCATTTGTCCGGACAATCGCGTAATGTGGAACTGTCGAATACTGCACTGGTTCAAGCCCAGCCGCTCGAACTGCGACTCGAACAGGACAGATATCATCCCCAGGTGGAACTCTGGTATCAGGGGCCTGAAGAAAAGGAGCCAGCCAAGGTTGATACAATCACAGGCGAACGCTTCAAGTCCCTGTTCCAACCAGCACCCGGGAAGGAATCGGGTGCCAGCATGGCGGAACAATTCGACTGGATGGTGAAAATCAAGGCGGTGAAAGGCCCAGGTCATTATCGCTTGAAGTTCAACCAGGTGGGTACAGCATCAGGTATGAGCGATACAGCAGTCCGTGGCGAAGCCAGCATTAATCTGGATACTGCCAAGATACCGGAAGAACGGCCATTGTCATTCAATCTGGATGGGCAACAGGAAGGTGATATGTCCCGCCTTTCGGAAGATCAGATACGGGAATCTTTGGCCGATGGTCTGCAGAAAGGTGTCAGCAAACTGCCAGCTGGCGAAGCACGTGAATTTGTTCAATCGAAAAACTGGTTTGTCGTCAATGCAATTGATACACAGGCTCTGGAAGCGTTGCAGTCGCAAACCTGGTCGGAATTCTCCTGGGTGCTGCTCCTCTTCCTGGGTCTATTGATGCTGGAGCAGTACCTGGCTATGAAGTTCAGTCATCATCTGGCATGAGCGGAACTATGCAAGCGAGTTCTGAACAACGCATGGAATTCATCTGGCGCCGCCTGCAGGAGCCGCCCGAGTTGTTCGGCATTCCACTCTCGTTTGATCCCTACTGGTGGCTGGCGGTTCTCATCCCGCTGCTGCTGATTGCCTTCGTACTGATCATCCTGAACTGTCGCCGCGAGAGTCGGACGATTGGTATGAAGTGGGCCAGCCTGCTCGCCCTGTTACGCATCGGCGTTTGTCTCGTCATTGCCATAGTCTGGCTGTTGCCCGCCATGCGGCAGGTAACTCTCAGCGAACAACAGTCGAAAGTGGCTTTGCTGTTCGACGTTTCTGCCAGCGTCACGGAAACCAGCGACCAGAGTGCTTCTGAGGAACCCGGTGCATTACGACTGACCAGACAGGAAGAACTCATGGCATTGCTGCAAAAAGCAATGCCTGCAACTCCGGGTGCGCCTGTTCAACCCGATTTTCTAACCAAACTTCTCGAGAAAAACCCATTAGTTTGCTATCGCTTTGGTGATACGCTCGATGCTGAACCATGGCAGATTGCTGCGAACACGCGGCCTAGTCTGGGAAAATGGAAATCGCTTCTGTTTCCCGGCCAGCCAATCACGCTTGATGAAGTACCACCTGCTGATTTGATGACTTCCCTCAGCGATCTGGCGACACAAGCACAAGCTGAACAGCAATCAGGGCAGGCATCACGTGCCAAATCCCTCGTGGATGCATTTGAACGTATTTCTGCTGAACGCAAGACGCTGCAGAATCGCTTGCCGGAACGTACCAATCTGGGTACCGCAGTACGTGAATTGCTCCAGAAAGAGAAAGGGCAGTTGCAGGGAGTCATTATCTTTTCCGATGGCAAATCAACCGCTGGTTCCAGTCAGGATTTGAAGGAAGCACTCAGCCTGGCTCGTCAAGATAATGTACCCATCTTCACGGTAGGTCTTGGCTCAGCACAGTCGATTCCCAATCTCCGCCTGGTGGATGTGCTTGCGCCCGCCCGCGTTCAGCCCGAAGACGACTTCCCCGTTCGCGTGGCAGTGGAAGGTGATAACCTGACTGCAGGTCAAGCCGCCTCGGTCATTCTGCAGGTAGAGAAGCCTGGTGAAGCGCCATCCGATCTGCCGGCGCAGCAGGTCAATCTCCTGCAGGCTGCCGGACAGCAATCGCGAGGAACTGCGGAATTCCGCATTACCAACCCGAAAAAGATCAAGGGAGAATGGAAATTCCGGGCTCGAGTCGTGCCCGTGGCAGGTGAACGCACTCGTGCCGATAATAGTTCAACCGATGCAAGTCTAGTCAAGGTTGAGGACCGTAAGTTGAGTGTGCTGCTCTTCGCCTCAGCAGCTACCAGAGAATATCAGTTTGTCCGCAGCCTGCTGGTGCGTGAAGCGGAAAAGTTTGAATTCAGCATCGTGCTGCAATCCGCCCAGAATGGCACTGTCCAGGATATTGATCCCAAGCGGTTACTGGATCGATTCCCCACCGTGCTGCGTGCGAGAGACGCAGACCCCAACAACCTCGGCAATTATGATGTCGTGGTGGCATTCGATCCGGACTGGCGATACCTGCTGGCAAAAGAAGACAGCATGGGCAGGGAATCGAGTCAGGAACTGCTGCGTCGCTGGGTGCAGGAACAGGGCGGCGGGCTGGTTACCATAGCCGGCCCGGTGAATACCTTCAACCTGGTGCGCGATCCGGAACTCGCAATTATTCAGAATCTCTACCCGGTGATCTTTGATGATTCTCCCGATGCCCTGCATATCCTGGATCGGTCCAACCGTGAACCCTGGGCTTTGAACTGGGACCCCAGTGCCAGCAGTCAGCCCTACCTGGATCTCAATGATTCGAGTTCGCCAGGAAACTTTTTCGAAGGGTGGAATGCCTTTTTCGATCTGCAGAAACAGGGAGATGTACCACAGATAGATATGCCTTCCTCGCGAGGCTTCTTCAGTTATTTCCCTGTCAGACAGGTGCGTGCAGGCGCCCAGGTGCTGGCACGCTATGGCGATCCGAATCGCAAGGCGCAGACTCCGCAGGGTGAACGTCAGCCTTTCTTCGTCCTTTCCAAATCGGTCAAAGGGAATGTCTTCTACATTGGTTCCGGCGAAACGTATCGCTTGCGCAGCTTCAGTGAAAAGTATCACGAACGGTTCTGGACCAAGCTGCTGCGTGCCATGGGCAAACGTGAATCCTCACGTGGCCTGCTCATGGTCAGTGGAAGACATCATGAAGGTGATACCGTTCTGGTGGAGGCGGAACTGCTGGATAATGATCTGAAGCCACTGGCCGCCGATCCCCAGTCGCCGGTAATCCTGCAGGTCAAGGCGCCGCCAGCAGCTCGAGATGTTCCCAGGGAGTGGGCCGAAGGCATGCCCATGCAGCAGGATATGGGAAAGCCCGGTGCTTACTCCAGTCGGCTTCTCGTCAAGTCAGCTGGGAAGTATATTGTTGAATTAAGGGTGCCTGGCACGGGAGAAAAACTGACTGCCAGCTTCATCGTCGAAACAAGTGACCCGGAACGGGACAATACCCGGCCTGATCATGCATTGCTGCATCGCATGGCTTCAGTCAGCCAGGTTGTCACCCTGCTTGATGAGAAAAAGAGACCAGCTTTCATGGAAGCACTGCTGGATGCCCGTCAACGCATGACCGCTGATGCCAGAAATGCTCCTGGCGGTGCTGTCGCCAATCTTACTGCAGAGAATGAAACAGATCGTCTTTACTTTTCACTGAATTCGATGATGTGGATCACTGAATGCCTGGACAGTCATATTGTCCCCTACAGTACCGAAGGCAAAGTGTACGATTTGTGGGACAAAGGCATTTCCGTTCTGAATCATCTTGATCAGCCTGACAAGGCTGATGGTATTTCCTGGGCGCTTTGGCTGATAGGTGCACTGCTCGGCACAGAATGGCTGATTCGCAAACTTCTCAGGTTGGCCTGATACAGGAGTTCGATGGGTGTCCACAGCGACAACAACAAGACTGGTACAACGTAAGGCACCATCGCCATTGAGCAGCGGCTTAACCAGCCCGCTGGCAAGCCTGCAAACTGCCATCCGTCGTTATGTCGTTCTGGAAACACTGGCCCTGCTGGTACTGGCTGCTTCCATCTGGTCGCTGGTCTCACTCTGTTTCGATTGGGGCATCTTTTTCAAACTGTTCGGATTTGATTACCTGCGTGAGGGATCGCCAGGCGTACAGACATTTCTGCGCACCAGTGCCCTGCTGATTCTGGTGGGTGTGGCGGGATGGATCATCTGGCGATATCTCGTCGTACGAATGCTCAAACCTCTTACTGCATCTGATCTGGCCATGGCATTGGAACGAAGGTATCCAGGAGCACTGGCAGATCGACTGATTACCGCGGTGGAGTTGAATGATATCGAGGAAGCTGCCAGGAAGGGATATTCGCGCTCCATGCTCGAGGCAACTGCCCGGCGAGCTGAAGAATCGCTGCAGGGACTGAACGTTGGCGATGTTCTGAACACGCAGCGACTTCACAAACGGTTGGGATTGGCAACAGTGTGCCTGCTCATCGCAACCTTGTTATTCCTGCTCATGCCGGAAATTCTGCAGACATGGGCTGAGCGCAATGTTCAGTACCGGCGCACACTCTGGCCACGAGAAGCCATACTTGAATTCACCGATTTTCAGAACCGGAACAAGGCGGTTCCGGTGGGCAGTGAATGGAAGGCGGTTATCCGTTCAGCCCGCTGGGCGGTGAAAGATGCATCTTCATCGGAAGGCTGGCGACCTCTCATGCCGGATGACTTTCAGAGCCTCAATACGCCTTGGGAACTGGTTGACATGCAGAAGGACACGTTGCTGTCATTCCTTCCTGCTGACTGGCATCATTGGTCGCTCGACCGGATTGAATCGAACCTGATCACCGAAGGAGCGCAACGGGAATTGGGGCTGACCTGGGCAAGCCAGGCCTTGCAACAGTTAAAGAGTGCTCAGGATGCGCTGCCAGATTCGATCAGATCATTTCTTCCGGAATCCATGCAGAAGTATTCGTTACAGCAGGTCTCGCAGGTGCTGGAGCTTGCACGGACCTTAACGCGTGAAGACGCCATCAGATTGCAGAAGGAGTTGTTCACACTGCGACCTGTCTCAAACGACATGGTCTGGACAGTTGCTTCCATGCATCAGACGGGGTTACCCATTCCTCTCTCCTCGATGGCATTTATTCAGAAACTAGCGTACGACCGCGACGCCAATGCACCGGCTTTTGCCATGCCCGCTGCTGACTGGAATCGCTTGCCTGTTGACTGGCAGAAGCTTGCCATCCGTGATCTTTCCAAACGACTGAAGCTCTTTGCAGAATCCGAATCGGCTGATGCACTGGGCCAGCGGGTAGCATCGCAGGGCAAGGCATTCTTTGCAGATTTGCAGGCACGGGCAGCACTCACTAGTTTTGCAATACGTAAAGCATTTCGTCAGTTGACCATTCCAGACAAAATAACTCTGGAATTCGAGAATCTTTCCGAGGTGGATGCGCGAGGCAAAGCCAAGCGTGGGCAGCCTGAGGTGAAACGTCAGCCATCCTCCAATGAATTCCAGTACGAGTTTAAGAAAGTCGATCGCCCGATGCGGCTACGGGCCTTGAGCAGTCAGACTTCCACGCCCTGGTATCGGGTGGATGTCAAGCCGTTGCCGACTCTGAAAAGCCTGGTGCGTTGGCAGGAAGAGCCTGGATATCTGCACAGCAGCGCGAGTAAAGTTCGCATTGGCCCGCTGGTCATGCCGGTAGATGGTGAGGAAACCAGAGTTCAGGCGCCGTTCGGTTCGCTCGTCCGTATCGAAGGAGAAAGTCATAAGGCGCTGTCTGATGTCAAAGCAACTGCTGATCTGCCTGAGCAAAATCCAGAAGTTGAACTGCAAAGCGACCAGGTCACGTTCCAGCTCCGCTTTACCAACCCCTTACGCGAAGATGTCAGGCTGAAACTGACTCTGAAAGACCAGGATGGCATCTCAGCAGTACGAACTCTGCTCATCCTGATGACTCCCGATAAATCGCCTGAATTCATCAAGGGTCAGTTTGAGGCACTCAATCGCAAGTTTGTCACCAACAAGGCTGTCCTGCCGTTAAGCGTTTCCGTTCGCGATGATGTAGCTCTGCTCGCTTTGGAATACGATGTGAACATTCTGAAGAATGATCGAACAAGTGTGCATCAATTCCGTGTGCCGTTGCGTACCTTTGAGCCATACCCCGAAGTTCCTGCGATGCCAGGTGGATTGAATTTTGAAATCCGGGAAGACGTTACGCTACCCCGGCTGTTGACACATTACAACCAGGCAGCAACGGGAGCGCCGATGTATCACCTCAGCCGACTCGGAGCATTGCCCGCAGGTTGGATGGTACTGATGCCGGATTGGAACTTTGGCCTGCACAAGGAGTATAGTCGCGACTATGTCGATCGCGCTATGTCGGGGCCGGTTTATACTAACAAAGATGAATATCTCGATACCTTGGAACTCCGGACCCTTGCCAAAAAGCCGATCACCGAGCCACTCCTCGAAACGCCCTATCGCATGGTGATTCGCATCGTAGCTCGCGACAATCGAATGAACCAGGGTAAGCCCGGTCATCAGGAAGGTTACTCGTCAGAATCGTTTGAATTCAATGTCGTCAGCGAACAGGATGTCCTGATTGAAGGCGGTCGTCGCGAGGAAGATTTGCGGGACCAATTTGAGGAATCTATCCAGGCCTTAAGGAAAGTGCGGAACGGATTGAAAAGAATCCGCGATGAGATCGATACGTCAACCACCGCGCGTGCCGAAGATGTCCGACGGGGCATGAACGATGCCCAGGATGCCACCAGGAGTCTGGCCCAGATCAGGGCAGCACTTGATGAGAAAGTTCTCAGGGAATTCAGGCAGATATACAGAGAATTCGCTTTATGCAGAGTTGATGAGAGAGTTCTCAATCGAATTGATCAAAGAATCTGTAATCCCCTTTCAATTCTCTTGCAACCAGAGCAGGGGTTCGCCAAACTGGAAAGTGGGGTTGACACTCTGGCCCGACGATTGGAGAGTGAAGGCTCCTCCCTGCCGAAGAGTCTGCTGCAGGATCCCGTATCCCAGGCAGATCGAGTACTGCAGAAACTGGAAGAGATCCTGAACGACATGCGCAAACTCATCGAATTCAATGAAGCGCTGCGTGTCTTGCGTGATCTCATTAATAACGAACAGAAGCTGGTCGACGAGATGAAGAAACTAATTCAGCAAAAACTGAAGAATGATCTCGATGACAGGTAAGTTGTAACGTCGATACTAAGAGGGTGTTGTCGAAATAATACAGCACCATCGCATGATGAAATGCCACTCCGCTCCCTGGCGTAAGGTACAATGTACAATGCAGGTGGAGGTAAAGCGATGCGAAGGATTATTGCACTCACCGTATTCCTGGCAGGCAGCATCACCCTGCTGACATGGGGTCAGGATCAGGGCAAACAGCCTCCGCTCAATCTCTCCGGTACCCAGGACGATATTGCCAGAAGTTACAAGGCTCTTGAAGGCACTCTGATCAAGATTGCCAGCAAGCTCGAGCGCACCGGTACCAAGGAAGGAGTCGAAAAATCGCGGATCATCTTGCGTGCCTTGCAGGAAGCTCGTGAAAAAGATATCGCCATCAACCTGACTCAACTCGCAGATGTTCTGAAAGAGCCAGACATTGCCCGTCTTAAGAATGCAGTCGAAAAGGGTGGAGCAATCAAAGGCGACTTGGAGGCACTGCTGACAGCCTTACTCTCGGAACGCTCCTCCAAGGAGCATGTTGAATACCTCAAGCAACTGGTCAAGGAACTGGAAAAGGCTATCCGCGATCAGAAAGTGGCCATCAGCAAGAATCAGTCGAGTGCCGTCGATAAGGAAGACGCAAAGAAAGCTCAGGAGGTAGCAGAAAAGCAGGTGCAGAAGATTCTGCAGCAGATCAAGGACTACGAAGCCAAGACTGGCCCCAAGCCAGGCGAGCAGAAAGACGGTAAGCCTGGCGAGAACAAACCGAACTCCAAATCAGACCAGAAAGATAAAGAGCAGAAATCCAAAGACCAGCAGGACAGGAATCCGCCAGAAAAGAAGGACAGTAAACCACAGGATAAGTCAGCTCCATCAAAAGATGGAAAACCGAAGCCTGGTGAATCCAAAGATGGCCAGTCCAAGGAAGGCCAGTCTAAAGAAGGCGAACAGAAGGAAGGTGAGCAAAAAGAAGGTCAGTCCAAGGAAGGTCAGCCTAAAGAAGCTGAAGGCAAAGAAGGACTGTCCGGCAAGAGCAAGCCCGGTGAGCAGAAAGAAGAAGAACAGGATGCCGGCGTTCCTCGCAAGCGAATTCAGGACGCCAACGATTCACAATCCAAAGCCCGCGAAAAGATCGAAAAGAATGAACGCAAGAATGCGATAAACGATCAGGAAGATGCGAAAACCAAGCTGGAACAAGCTCGTAAGAAGCTTGAAGAGATTCTGCGACAGATGCGTGAGGAAGAAATCGAACGTGTATTGGCTGATCTGCAGAAACGATGTGAAAAAATGCTGCAGATGCAGGAAATCATCAATGCAGGCACCAAGCAGGTGCAGGCACGCATCATCAGTCAAGGCAAATCTGAACGCGAAGATGAGCAGGTCTGCAGACGCTTAAGCGAAGATGAAGACAAGGTGCTGCACGAAGCTGACAATGCCATCGCAGTCATTGAAGCAGAAGGAACCGCGGTAGCATTCATTGAAGTCTTCCATCAGGTACGCAACGACATCATGCAGGTTTCACGCAGACTGGGTCGCATCGATGCCGGTCAGGAAACACAGTTGATTGAAGAAGACATCATTGCCACGCTGAAAGAGATGATTGAAGCTTTCAAGAAACAGCAGCAGGAACAGCGCGACAAGAAGGAAAGCGAGCAGAACAACAATAATAACAATTCCAATTCTCAGGAATTGATTGACAAACTCGCAGAACTTCGGATGATCAAGGCTATGCAACTTCGTGTTAATATCCGCACTACCCAGTGGGGCAAGCGATACGAAGGCGAGCAGGCCCAGGAACCGGCCATTGTTCAGGAACTGAATGATCTGGCCAAGCGACAGCTTCGTATCTGGAACGTGACAGATAATATCGCCAAGGGGAGGAATAAATGATCAGGACTATACGCCTTGGTATGTTGACCTTTGCCTGGTTCGTGCCTCTTGCTGTATGGGCTGATGGCAAACGGCCTGTGCCACCTTCTCAGCCTCCTGCGCTGACTGATGTGCAGTCGCTGGGGCAGATTCAGGTGCCTGCTTTGGAACAGGCTCGCAAGCTTGCACAGGATTATGTCCTGCATCAAGCCGATGGCAAAGCCAAATGGGCTGCCATCGAATCTCTCTGGGCTGCTCAGGAAACCCGCACGCTGCTTGATCGTACTGTCGATTCGCTCAGCCAGGTCGATCCCGCCATTGCCGAACTGGTCACCAGCATTCGCCAGCAACCAGGTACTTCACTGCTGCGTTCTCCCGTGTTGCAGGAAACCAGCTACACGCCCTATGTAAAAGATAATCTGAAACTGTTTCTGGCTCGTGCCCTTACCAACAAGCGCCTGCATGAAGATGCACTGGCCCTGTTGCGATCACTGACCCCGGAACAACTGATAGACCCGGCCAGCTACTATTTCTACCGGGCTGTTTGCGAAAATAAGCTGCGGCTTAAGGAAGACGGGTTGCTCTCCGCCCGTCGTCTGCTGTCATCCATGCAGAATACCGCCCCGGAACGATACCTGGTCGTTACCACACTGATGCAGGATGAAATGCAGAAGTGGGAAGATCAGGATCTTGGCGATGTAGCCCGCCGCATGGAAGAAATTGAAGGACGGCTTGATAACGCTCAGGGTGGTGCGAAAACGCAGGAAAAGCAGAAAGAAGTCATTAACATGCTGGATAAGCTGATCAAGGACATGGAAAACCAGTGCCAGCAGTGCAACAAGAGTTCCCCAAGCCAGGGCCAGGCAAAAACCGAGCAGCATGCTCAAGAGAGTAAAGTCATGAATGGTGCCGGGAAAGGTGAAGTCGAGAACAAAAAACTGATCCTCACCGCTGATGTCTGGGGTAAAATGCCTGAGAAGGAAAAAGTGAAAGCCCTGGAAGCTGTCAATCGACAGTTGCCTGCCCATATTCGCGAAGCTGCTGAAGGGTTCACGAAGAAACTTCAGACAGGTGGCAAATAGCCTGCGAATCAACTCTTGTCTGAGGGGCATGGCCAACCGTGCCCCTAGTCTGTTGGCGGAGTCAACGGTAGTGAATACATCCCGATTTCGACTTCTTCTACTCGTCTGTTGTGTTCTCACCGGCCTATTCTCATCATTGCAAGCCGGGGAAATCAGAACCATTGATGGCGCAAATCATGTCGGCGAAATTACCTCGCTCGACTCCTCGGAGGTCAAACTCCGCAGCGGCGAAGGCGACAAGATCACCTCCTTCCCGCTGAAAGAGGTTATTTCCATCGACTGGAACAATGCAGCACGCAACGTGACTCGTGTTCCCTATCTCAAAGTAAAACTCATTGACGGCACGCTGATCTATTGCCTCACGCTTGAGATGAAAGCCAAGCAGATTGAACTGCTGCTCATCAACGGCCATCGTTGGACAGTGACATTCGATCAAGTTCATGTCATTGTGTGTGATGCACAGGATACCGCATCGCTGGCTGCTTTTGAAGCTCTCGAAGCAGAACGTCCCAGGGAAGATGTTATTCGTGTTCAAAGCCGTGAAGGCAACAACATAGAGCCATACCAGGGCCTGATACAGGAAGCCAATGCCCAGGGAACCCGGCTGGTTTTCAAAGCTGTAGGCCTCGATCAGGCATCCAATATTGATGTAGCCCGCCTGCGAGGACTCTATTTTCACCGCTCGAGTGTTGGTGTTGGCCCCCAGGCCATTGCCCGCATTTACGATACATTTGGCAATTGCTTTACCGCAACCGCTTGGCAGTGGGGCAAATCAGATTGCACTCTCACCACGCAACTCGGCAAACAACTGGTGTTACCCAATTCCACTATTACCAAGATGGATTTGACTCCCGGCAAGCTGGTCTATCTCTCCGATCTGGAGCCGCTGAAAGTCGAAGAGTCGCCTATTCTGGCTGACCTCTTTCGTTACCGCAAAGATAAGAACCTGGAAGGCGGACCGCTCAGCGTAGGCAGGCGGGTCTATGAAAAAGGCCTGGCTCTCCATTCCCGCACCATTCTTGAATACGATATCAAAGGCTACTCCTCTTTCCGCTGCACGCTAGGACTCGATGATGCCATGGCAGGTTCGGCTCATGCACTGGTACGCATCGAAGGCGATGATAAGGTGCTGCTCTCTACCAACATTAACAGCCGCGAAAACAAACCGCAGCAGGTCAACGTCGATATCAAGGGGTTGCAGAAACTGCGAATCGTGGTCGATTATGGCGAAGATCTCGATCTGGGAGATCACATCAACCTCGCCGATGCCAGGCTCATCAAGTAAGGAATCAACATGTTTACAGGGCGATGGATGTTACTGCTCCTGGCTTGGTTGATCCTGCTCAATGGTTTAAAAGCACAGGAAAAGACCTCTCTGCAGGCAGCAGAGCAGAAACGTATCGCTGCGATTGATAAAGTACGTCCGGCAGTCGTGGCGGTCTTTGGTCCGGGTGGAGGCGGTGGTGGTTCAGGTGTTGTCATCCATCCCGATGGTTACTGCCTGACAAATTTTCATGTCACCCAACCCTGCGGAAACTTTCTCTATGGCGGCCTGGCCGATGGCACGCTTTACGATGCGGTGATTGTTTCCATTGATCCTGTCGGCGATGTGGCCATGATTAAACTCATTCCCAAGGAGCCGGGTAAACCGTTCCCTTTCGCCCCGATGGGAAATTCTGACAAGGTGCAGATTGGCGACTGGTCCATCGCGATGGGCAATCCCTTTCTCCTTGCTACCGATTTCACACCGACAGTTACCTTCGGCATCATCTCTGGCACGCATCGCTACCAGGGACCAGCCGGCATTATCCTGGAATACACTGATTGTCTGCAGACTGAGGCCTCCATCAATCCCGGCAATTCCGGTGGGCCCCTCTTCAATCTCGATGGTGAAGTCATTGGCATCAACGGTCGCGGTTCGTTTGAGAAACGTGGCCGGGTGAACTCTGGTGCAGGGTATGCCATTTCCATTAACCAGATCAAGAATTTCATGGGGCACCTGCGGGGCGGACTGAATGTCGATCATGCAACGCTCGGCGCTTTGGTGAAAACGGAAGATGATGGCCGAACGCGGGTAACGAAAGTTCTGGAAACGACAGATGCTTATCGGCGAGGTTTACGAGAAGATGATGAACTGATTGCTTTTGCAGGCCGCTCGATCGGCAGTGTCAACCAGTTCAAAAACGTTTTGGGCATCTACCCCAAAGGCTGGCGGTTGCCCATGACTTATGTACACCAGAGTGTGGAAAAGGATGCCACCAGTATTCGCCGGGAAATCTTGGTCCGGCTTGCCGGCGTGCAGGCTCGCGAAATTGTCGGTGAAGGTAAACGCCGCGATCGCGAACAGCCTGCAAGGCCCCCCGCTGCTCAGGCGCCCAGCACCCATGCAGGCCGTAAACTCTACAAGAAAAAAGAAGGTTTCACCAATTACTACTTCAATGAACTCGAACGGGATCGTGTGCTTGCAGCATTCGCGAAAACTGGCAAGTTTGATGCATTGACCGGCACTTGGTCGTTCCAGGGTGAAGTAGAAAGGCCACTCAAAAGTGAAGTCCTCCTCACCATCGATGACAAGCAGGTCTCTGTGAAAATCGATAACAAGGAATCGATTATTGAACCACTCAAAGCGGGTGAATCGCCTGAAAACCTGGCATCACCGGCGGGCAGCGGTGGCTTGGCGATGACGCTCTATCACTGGCGGCGGTTTCTCATTCAGGGAAAAACCGGTTTCGATGCTGCGTTCTTTTATGCCGGCACCGAACCCTATTACCCGCTCGGTGAACCGGCCAACTACACGCTGGCTGATGTGATCCAGACTGAATATGCAGCAACCGTCTGCAAATGGTACTTTAATCCCGCAGATGGCATGCTGCTCGGTTGCGAATGCTGGCTGCTGCCTGATACCGATCCCTGTGAACTCACGTTTCTGGATTACGCCAAGACTGGTGACAACCTGCTGCCAACCCGCCTGCTGATTCGCCATGCAGATAGGGAGTTTGGTTTATACAAATTGACAAAGGCCAGCCTGACACCAGGGCCAGCGAGGGAGGAAAAGAAATGAGATTCTCCCGTTCTATTGCACTGCTGGTTTGCTGGTGCTTCACTGGCTTCGCATTCGCCGACGATACCTTTGCCGGCATTGCCAGAGAAGTGAATCAGAAGATGGTCAAGATTTACGGGGCAGGTGGCTATCGTGGCGTGAATGCCTACTGCACCGGCGTAGTAATCTCGCCCGATGGATACATCCTGACGGTCTATTCCCCCACCCTCGATACGCAGAATCTGCGCGTGCATCTGTACGATGGCACGCGTCATACCGCTGAACTGGTCGCGGCAGAACCACAACTCGATGTTGCCCTACTTCGCATCAAGGAACGGGAGTCATTCAAGGAACAGCCTTTACCTCACTATGACCTCTCCAAGCCCGCGCCACTGGCTCAGCCGGGCGATTGGGTGCTGGCGTTCTCGAACCAGTTTGAAGTAGCGGTGCGCGATGAACCGGTTTCCGTGCTACGGGGTGTCGTTGCCGCGGTCGTTCCTTTTGCTGGCAGACGAGGCATCACAGAAGCGAATTATAAAGGCATGGCTTACATCGTCGATGCCATCACCAACAACCCCGGCGCCAACGGCGGCCTGCTCACTACCAGGCAGGGCGAACCACTCGGATTGATTGGCAAGGAACTGAAAAACACGCTTACCGAAACCTGGGTCAACTATGCCATGCCACTCGCTCCCCTGGCCGATTTCGCCCAGAAAGCCATGAAAGGGCAATACAAACGCCAGGTTCGCAATGAAGATACAGTAATCGAAGATAAGAAAGCCTATCATGGCATCACCCTCATCACAGATGTGCTCGACCGTACGCCGCCTTACATTGAAGACATCATTCCCGGTTCGCCTGCTGCCCAGGCTGGTCTTCGCATCAACGATCTGATCATCTTTGTTCGAGCTCCCCGGGCTGATGTTCCGGAAGAACTCGAAGAACGCCTGATCTCCAGTTGTAAGACCTTTAAGGAAGTCATGGCGCCAATATCGCCCGGCACCAGAATCGGGCTGGTCGTGCGCCGTGATGGACAACTCGTTACGTTTGAATTGACACTGGGTAAACCACTGCAACCTGTTACTCCTGCCAAGAAATAATTGATGAATAGATACCTTTCCATTGATGTGCTGCGTGGCGTCATCATGATCATCATGGCGCTTGATCACGTCATCGGCGCTATCGCAGTTCATCCTGCTCCTGAAATCTCGCTGCCAGGCAGTTTCTACTTCAAAGGCTACACCAGCGACGCTCAGCAATGGAGCAGACTGCTGACACATTTGTGTGCACCCGGCTTTCAGCTTCTGGCAGGCATGGGCCTGGCCATTTCAGTGGTTCGAGCAACGAAGGCCGGAACCAGTCAGGGGAAAATAACTCTCGATCTTCTGATACGGGGTGTCGTACTCATTCTTGCCGATTTCATCATCATGTATCCGATTTTTAAAGTCACCATCTTTTTCATGGTGCTTGCCTGCATCGGTTCCTGCACACTATGTTTCCTCGTGCTGCGCTGGCTACCACGCGACCTCATTGGCATTGTGGGTCTCGCCATCATTTTCCTGGCGCCGGTCTACGGCCCAACAGCTTTTACACAGCTTACTGGCGAAAGATACCTGCTTGATATCTGGACTAAGGTTGGATTTGGTAAGGGTAGTTTAGGCATTTTCTATCCCATCCTGCCCTGGCTTGGCATCTTTGCCGTGGGCTGGTGGATGGGACTCAAACTGTTCGAACAACCTGCTGAAGCTTCCGTTACACGTTCTGCCCGCATGTTTACTTACACAGGGCTGGCTTGCGTCATTCTTGGTATGGTTCTGCGTATGTCAGGCTGGACCTATGCCGAAGCTTTGCCACTCAATGGCGCTGATAACATGCAGCCTGCATTCTGGCAGTTTACCAAGTATCCGCCATCTATTGTCTTCATGACCTTGACCGTTGGAATACTGCTGATGTTGCTGGGACTGTTCCGCTGGCTGCTTGACGGTCCAGACAAGACTATTCCACTCTGGGCCAATGTGGTGGCAGTGTATGGCAGAACGGCTTTCTTCTATTTCATTGCACACTTCTACCTGATCGGTGTCATTGCTCTCTTCCTGGGACAGGAAGGTGTGACTAACCCCGATTTAAAACTCTCCTTCGGCATGGCGTACTTTATCTGGATTGTCGTGCTCTTCATTATGTTCCCGCTCTGTTACTTCTACGATCGTCTACGCCAGCGTTATCGCAAGGTTCTCCGTTATTTTTAGCGAGTATGGATATGTCTGCATGGATTTGCCTGACACTCTGTTTGCTGCAGCCACCCGCAGGCGATGTGCATGCTGAACTGGAAGCTGCAACCCGGAAAGCACTCTCCCAGATCGCTCCTACCGTAGTGCAGGTACGTACCGTAGGTGGAGCTGAATTCATCGGCAAGCGAGAAGGCACGGTGCAGCGCGGCACCGGTCCCACCACTGGTACCATTGTCAGTGCCGACGGTTACATTCTTTCCAGTTCCTTTAATTTCGCCAACAAGCCTGCTGCCATCACGGTCATGATTCCCGGCAGAAAGGATCCATTGGCAGCCAAAGTGATTGCCGAAGACCAGACACGTATGCTGACACTGCTCAAGGTTGAAGCCACAGGATTGCCTGTTCCCGCAGTTGCTCCACAGAAAGAACTGAAAATCGGCCAATGGGCCATGGCCGTCGGACGAACCTGGAGCGATTCACAAAACACCATGCCCAGCGCCAGCGTCGGCATCATCAGCGCTCTTGACCGCGTCTGGGGCAAGGCGCTGCAGACTGATGCCAAGGTATCACCCGTCAATTACGGCGGACCGCTAGTTGATCTGCAGGGGCGTGTCATCGGCATCCTGGTGCCTCTTGCTCCACGAGGCGAATCAGAAACTGCCGGAGTGGAATGGTACGATTCAGGCATCGGTTTTGCCGTGCCTTTCGATGATGTGCAAGCCGTGTTGCCCAAACTGAAGCAGGGCAAAACACTGCAAAAGGGCCGCATGGGCGTCATCATGAAAAACGAAGACCCCATCATGACCGAAAGTGAAATCACCAGCGTGACCCTTGAATCGCCCGCGAGCAAGCTCGGCATCAAGCCAGGCGATAAGATTGTGAGTGTCGATGGCAAGCCGATCAAGAACCAGGCTCAGTTCCTGCACGCCATGGGGCCGAAGTACGAAGGCGATACCATTTCACTGAAAATCAAACGAGGTGAGGAGATACTCTCTTTTGAATCAGTGACCCTGGCTGGCCAGCCTGCCAGCCATGTGCATGCATATCTCGGCATTCTGCCGGTGCGTGATGACAATGAAAACGGTGTACTGGTAAGGTATGTCTATCCTGAATCGCCCGCCGCGAAAGCCGGCATTGAACCAGGCGACCGCATCATGCGCATGGATAACGTTCCCATCAGCGATCGTAACTTGCTCCTGGCCCTGATGAACCGCATGCTTCCAGGCATGCAGACAAAACTGGTGGTGAAGAAGCCCAAAGAATCAAAAACGCTCACAGTGGCTTTGGCATCTCTCGATGATGCATTGCCAGTGGGCGAACTGCCAGTAGGCACCGCAAAAAAAGCATTGGAACAACGAAAACCATTGCCTGGCGAGTCACCTGCGCCAGGCAAAGCTCCGAGCAAACGGCCAGCCGAGAAAGCCCCTCCCTCAAAAACCGTACCTGCAGCGAAACCGAAAACCGGCTACTACGAAGTGAACGACACCACCAGTGGCCGCTCCAGTTGGTATTACGTTCCGGAAGATTACGATCCCAATATCTCGTACGGGGTGGTGCTCTGGCTGCATCCAGCGGGCGACGCCATGATGGAAGGTATGCTTTCCGTCTGGAAGCCGATCTGCAACCAGCATCATCTGATACTCATGGCGCCACGCGCCGAAAACCAGCAGGGCTGGATGACCAGCGAATCTGATCAAATTCAATCGGAACTACGTGCACTGCTGAATCAGTACACGATAGACAGACAGCGCATCGTCGCGCATGGCCTGCGGCAGGGTGCTCAGTTTGCCCTCTATATGGGCTTTGATGCCCGGGAAATGATCCGTGGCGTGGCTTCCGTAGGAGGCAGCCTCGCTCAGCCTCCCAAGGAAAATGTTGATCAGCAAAGGCTCAGCTTCTTCCTGGTGGCAGGCGAACGGGATCCGCAGATCGAAGCTATCCGGGCGGTGCCGGGGAAACTGAAAGAGAATCGTTACCCGGTCAATTACTTCGAATTAACCGGGCAGGGGAACGGCTATATCACCGATGTGAATGTCTTCGAGCAGTTGATCCACTGGATCATTGGTCTCGATCGCCTTTAACTCTTCTTGCGTGTTCGTCCCACTTTCGGAATCCGTTTCGTCTTCATTTTGGGATTCATTGCTCGGACTACGAAATACGCAACTTGAGCTAGCGAAGTCAGTGTGGCAGCTACATACGTCATGGCCGCTGCCTCCAATACTTTGCCCATCACCTTGTCTTCATCTTCCCCGACGAGTCCAGCGAGGATCAGGTTCTCCCGGCCACGGCGTGTGGCATTGAATTCCACAGGCAGGTTGAGCAGTTGAAACAACACCGTAATGGAAAACGCAGCGATGCCTGCAATCAGTATCCATTTGCCCAGCACCTGCTCACTGGCACTAAGCCCCAGCCCCGCCAGGATCATTGCAATACCTGTGGTAGAACCGAAACCCGCGAGCGGGACAATGAGGTTGCGAATACCGAGAAACGGATAGTTCATACCATCCTGAATCGCATGCCCTGCTTCATGGCAGGCAACTCCCAGTGCAGCGAGCGATTTGCCTTCATACACTTCCGACGATAAACGCAGTACCTTGCCTCGTGGATCATAATGATCCGACAACTTACCTTCCACTTCCTCCACAGTCGCTATAACACCTGCCTGCTTGAGCACCCGTTCCGCTGCTTCAGCACCAGTCAAACCGCAACGGGCCATCACTTTCTGGCCTTCAGCGAAATTCGTTTTCACCCGCCAGGCAGCCCATGCTGAAAGTAAGAGTGCAGGCGCCAGGAAATAAAGGTACTGCAGATCATTCATTTCGAAACCTCAACGGTATTCTCCTGTCAGCGCAGTTTAGCCAGTTTACAAATTCCGGGGAAAAATCGAAACATCAGACCGCCGAACGCCCCCGTTTCACTACAGCCGTTCAAGTTTGCGTAGCTTTACAGCCGATAAGAAAGTGGGATACTCTCGGGAGGTGGTAGCATGAAGTCGTATCGTCAAACCAGCGCCTACTGGTTGTCGTGTTTCATGCTGTGCTTCACATCTATCGGTCTGGCTCAGACGACCTCGCTGGGTACGGTAAGTTTTCCATTGAATAAGCCGAAGGCTCCGGTGGAGTCCGTCACTGACTGGTCCAAAACAGTCATTCATACTGCCAACACCGCCTGGGCTGAAACCAATGCAGCGCAGCGCGAAAAGCTGCTCAATGCCTGGGCCGAAGCAACACCTTCCCAGATGGCTTACCTCACACGAGTGCTGCAGCAGAATCAGCCAGCTGAAACCGCTCAAACCATTCAGACATTGAAAGAACTCTTTGGCATCATTCGCCGCATCACCTGGCAACCAGCCGATGTGCCTGCCATGCAACGCGTGGTAGCTGCCTGGGTAGTAGTCGTACCGCCATTAGTGAAACGAATTCCTTCAACCGAGCTTTCCTCCCACCAGCGACGCAATCTGGAACAGGTCCTGCTCGATCTTGCATTACTAAGCCGTGAAGGCCCGTTGGCTTCACCCGTAGCCCGACAAACCTGGCAAGCTGAAGTCAAGACTCTCGCAACCATGCTTCAGCATTCCAAACATTCTGTGCGACTGGTCGCCTTGAGTGTGCTCGAAGCTCTGGGCAGCGATGCTGCAGATGCAAAGGAACAGGTAACCAAGGCACTCAACGATAGTGATTGCTTTGTTCGCTGGGTTGCTGTACGAACCGTGCAGGCTCTGGGGCTGACAGAATCCGCTCGCCAGCAATTAACCAAGCTGGAAAACGATTCCGATTCACAGGTCCGTCAGGCAGTGTTGGCAGCTTTGCAGAAACCTGTTACTGGCAATGATGCAGCAATGGAACTCAAGAGTGTTCCAACCTCAACAAAAACTGAAGTGGTTCAGCAGTCCGTGGTAACATCGGTGCCTGCGAAACCAGCAGAAAGCTTGACGAATGTTGAGACACCGAAGCCTGCACTGACCATCAGGGAAGAGACCAAACTGGAGATTCCCAAGATGGAAGTTCCAGCCAGAATCGAAGTCCCGGCAAAGCTGGAAATACCCAAGGTCGAAGTCCCTGCGGTTGAATCCAGACCAATGCCTAAGCCAGCCATGAAAGTCGAAACATCGTCACCAGCGAAACCCGCGCCGTTGACTGCGCTTCCGGTCCAAAGGCAAATCCCGGTCAGAAAACCAGTAGCTAAAGAACTACCTGCAACCAGTTCGCCAATGTTTGGCCCGGCTCCAACTCCTGTATCACAAACATCAACCCGGCCTACAGTTCAGCAGACCGCTGCCGTGGCTCCTGTCAACTCTCCTGCTCCGGTAAAGCCTGCACCGACATCGCTCTGGCTCTCCAGGCTGCGACAAGGTTCGGTGGAGCAGCAGGTAAACGCTGTCATGGAACTAGGTAAACTGGGTGCATCTGCCAGCGATGCCATTCCAGTGCTGTCTGAATTCCTGCTGCGAGGCGATGTCGCTGTCCGCCGTGAAATCCCACTGGCTCTGGCCAAAATGGGCAAACCTGCCCGCATGGCAACAGCCGTTCTCGAACGGGCCTTGCAGGATCAGGATACCGATGTCAAAGTCAACGCCGCACGTGCGTTACTGGAACTTTCCGAATAGCAAAACTGCTCTCGCCAATTTCGAAAAGACCTGCTATCTGGCAGGCGTGAATTGGCTTTGGTTCGTGTCTGGAGTCGGTCATGCGTATAGTTGTGTTACATGGCATGGTGTTGGCTGTTCTGTCGCTGTTCGCCAGCCAGGTTCAAGCTCAATTGTTCAAAGCCAAACCTATTGCAGTGGTCAATGGCCAGGCGATTGATCGTGATGAATGGGAAGCAGCAGTAAAGCGTTTGCCGCCTCCACCGCCCAATATCAGTGCCGAGGCGAAAAAAGGCGCTGCCATGCAGGTGCTGGCACTGATGATTGATGATGTTCTGCTTCGACAGTATCTCAACAAACAGGTTCCACCACCCAGCGCCGCCGATATTCAGCAGAAATTGACACAACTCGAAACAGCACTGCGTGCCAACAAGAAAACACTGGCTGATTACTACCGCGAAACAGGGCTCAACGACGAAAAACTCCGCTCCGGCATTTCCGCAGAAACTCAGTGGCAGCTGTTCCTGTCCAAACGCATTTCCCACGATGACCTCAAAAAATACTATGAAGACAACAAGGACATGTTCGACGGAGCCAGGATTCGCGTCTCACACATTGTTTATACGATCCCGCCCGGCAATGCTCAGGCTGAAGCTGCAGGCAAGCAGGCAATGGAAAACGTGAGACTGAATCTTCTCAAAGGCGCTGACTTTGCAGGCTTGGCTAAACAGTATTCACACGACAAGACCAGCGCTGAACGGGGCGGAGATCTCGGCTGGTTCCCACCACGCAAGGCTGATCCCGATCAGTTCATCCGAACTGCATCCAGCATGAAGAAAGGCGAAGTCAGCGGACTGGTGCGTACCGATTATGGCTTGCACATCATTCAGGTAGCAGATTTCCAGCCTGGCAAAACCAGCACTTACGATGAAGTCAAGGAATCAGTCAGAGATGTGTATGCCGATGAGTTGAAGGTAGCCATCATCCTGCAGCAACGCCGCGACGCCAAGATCGAAATCAATGACTGACAGTTTGTAGTCATCACTCTCCGAGTGATGACCCGGCGGTGAACGTCAATCGCGGTTGGTCAAAATGCCAAGCGAAGCCCTGATGTTTGTCAGGGCTACTTCATTCTCGGTAATCGTTTCTTAGACTACAAGGTGCCCACGCATGTGAAGTCATGCTGATGGGTGCCACGGTTTGCGTGTACCTGCGCTCACCGTGCCAATTCACCGCATTGTTAATTTTTGCGGGCTAACTGAGCATGCGCTGGCTGTCGAACGGGCTATCATTCCTGCTGATTCTTTTAGTACGAGCCTACCAACTCGTACTCAGTCCGATCTTTGGCGGCCAGTGTCGCTTTTACCCCAGTTGCAGCCGGTACATGATCATGGCTATTCAGAAGCACGGCCCGATTCGTGGCACCGGCAAAGGCCTCTGGCGACTCTGCAAATGCCATCCCTGGCACCCCGGCGGATTTGATTATCCGTGAGATAATTCAGTTAACTTTCACTGACACTCGCAAATAGTGCATCTACTGATTGCTGGGATGTCCTTCTATCATCTTTTAATTTCATCAGTGCAGTCATGATTTCAGCACTGGACCATTTGCCGAGTGTACCCTGTTTGGCCTGCAATTGTCTGGCTTGCTGTAATTGCCTGTTCAGCGTCGAAGCAAATTCAAGGCGATTCCGGGAAGTTTGATTGTCACCGCTCGATAACATCATGGCGGATCCACCCCCACCAAGGTTCGCAGGCTGCTTCAGTTTCCGCTTGGAATAGCCTTCAAAAGCGCCAATATCTACACCTGCTCCACTGGGGCGACTTGCTCCGACAATATCGCTCGGCGGTGCAAAGCTCAAGATGCCACTGTCCTTTGCCACACTGGTTAGAGACAGCCGGTAATCGTTAATACCGACATTGAGGAACAATGCCCCGGGCGTCGAAAGGAACGAGTGCGTATCCTGACCAGTATTGGATTGCCAGGCGCTTTGCGTAATCACCGTGCTTCCACCATTAATGGAAAACCGGTTCATCGTAACATTGTAATCGCTGGTGAAACCCAGCAGGCTGTCAGCGGAAATGGTAATCGATCCACGGAAACTGTGTGCACTATAGAAGATGTTGTTCCGCAGCGTGTTGCCGGTGCTTCCATTGGAAATGTTCATCGCCCAGCGGCCATCGGATGCCACCAGCACCGTATTGTTCACCACCAGGTTGTTGGTAGAGGGTGCTCCACCATCAATGCGATACAGCGAAATGCCGCTGGCATGCGTGTTGTAAATCAGGTTGTTACGAATGACAGAATTAACCAGGCCATCGCCATTGATGCCTGAACCTCCACCCACGCCATTGTTGTAGATGACATTATTTTCAATCAGCGCATCCATGATCAGTCCATTGCCACCGCCGATGACTGCATCGCCATTGAGGTGTATTCCATTGGCATTGTTATTGAAGATGAGGTTGTTGCGAATGGTCGGCCGCACACTGCTGTTGCTGACATAAATTCCATGTTCAACGAGTGAACCACTGGTCTGGTTGTTTTCAATCAGCAAGTCATCACTGTAGCCGGTGAGTATGCCCCAGGTATTGTTGTTATGTGCAACATTATTGCGGATAATGACATGATTGTTGAGAACGCTGCGGATGCCCGTGCGCGGCTGATTGATAACCGTGAACCCTTCGATGGTGATGTAATCAGCGCCTTCCAGGTTGATACCATCGGGAGTCGTGGCATTGCGTGTTACGACGCGAACTCCCGGCTCAGCACTGAAAGTGATCCGCTGGCTGGCGGTGCCATCACGAGTTAAGTGAAAACCGACATAATCACCAGCCCGCACAATGACGGTATCTCCCGCCTGTACCACATTGGCAGCATGCTGCAGTGTCAACCAGGGTGTTGAAGAACTGCCATTGTTCCCGTTATTTCCCGTGGGAGCAACGTAATACACCGCTGGCATGTCGCGGGCTTCAAGCACTTCCAGGTTGAGTAAGGTTGTTCGGCGAGGCTTCATAGAACCATTCCTGAAAGAACATATTTCATCGACACAAAATGATGTCGATGCAGAATAATCTGTTGAAAGTGTGGACAGTTGATTCAGAAACGAATCGCAGACGGGGCGATTACAGAATAGGCTGAAAACTAGGCTTAGTCAAATAAGTTTGTAGCCATCAATCTCCGAGTGATGACCCGGCGATGAGCGTCTAGTGCAATGCTATATTCACTGTGCCGCCCGGCGTTGTTCCCTCGGACGTACCGCTTCAAAGCCGGGTATGAAATCTTCCTCCACGAGCGTGTTCATCAGCATCTCAATGGAAGTAAGCTGCTTTCCTTCACCGGGCACAATAAAGGCGATGGCAACTCCATCTTTCCCCATACGGCCTGTTCGGCCAATGCGATGCACATAGCTCTCCGGGTCTTCCGGCAAATCATAGTTGATGATGTGCGAGATGCCTGTCACATCAATACCCCTGCTGACAACATCGGTTGCCACCAGCACACGGATTTCACCGGTCCGAAAGCGACCCATGATGTTCTTGCGAAGCCCCTGTGCTAAATCACCATGCAACACACCCAGCCGGTTCTTCAGGTTGCTCTTGGAAAGCATTCGAAAGAGCTTGTCCGCTCCCCGCTTGGTGGCAGTGAAGATGATGCACTGCTTGGGTTGTTCACGCACCAGAACATGTTTTAGCAAAGTAAACTTGCGATCTTCATCGACGGTGAAGAATGTCTGCCTGATTTTATCAACGGTCAATTTCTCAGCGCTGACATCCACGGTATGAGGCTGATCCATGTATCGCAGTGCCAGCCGCATGACACTGTCGGGCAGCGTGGCCGAAAGCAACAGTGTTTGGCGATCGCTGGGAGTATTGCGGAGAATGCGTTCGATATCAGGCCGGAAGCCGATGTCGAGCATGCGGTCTGCTTCATCCAGCACCACGAAACGAATGTTACCAAGCTGCAGACTGCCTCGCCGCTGCAGATCGATAATGCGACCCGGCGTGCCAATCACCAGTTGTGCCCCTTCCTGCAGGCCGCGAATCTGGCGATCAAACCGTTCGCCTCCCATAATGGCAACGGTCGGTATGCCGAGTGGCTTACAGAACCTGACTGCTTCTTCCGCAATCTGTTGCGTCAGTTCGCGGGTGGGTGAAAGGATGATGACTTGCGGGCCGGGCAGCTTGGGATCCAGATTTTGAATGATGGGCAGCAGAAACGCACAGGTTTTGCCGGTGCCCGTCTGAGCTTTGCCAATGATGTCCTTGCCGGTGAGCGCAGCGGGGATGAACCGAGCCTGGATGGGGCTGGGCACTTTGTATCCCACATGCTCAATGACTTGTAACAATGCGGGACGAAGAGGTAAATCAGCAAACTGCTTGATCTCAACCGCAGGCGAAGAATTTTCAGACACTACGAACATAAAATGAACAACTCAATACGACAAAGTTCAAATGATTATTTCAGTATACAACGTAACCGCGTTTCCCCCAATGCCAGCTTGTACTCATCTCGCTCTGCGAGATGACACGGCGATGAGCGGCTATCAGAACAGAAACCAAAAAGGCACGCGAAAGCCGTGCCACTGCTTCACGTACTCGTTAAGCAGTGCTGTTCCCGAGCTACGTATACCGCACCCCCCGGTGCTTCGGCAAAAAGAACGCAGGCAGCTGCTTGTCAATCTGCAAATATCCCTGACTAGTCAGGGCCAGGGTGCCGTTGCGTTGCTGCAAGAAACCCTGCTGGCTGAGTTCTGTGATGGGTTCCTTGAAGCGATCCATGATGTTGACGCCAAATTTCTGTTCGAAGTATTGCCTCTCCACGTGGCCTGTCTTCAACTGCAGCACCAGTTCACGGATCAGCGCCTCATCGGGATTCAATTTGAACGCACGGGAGAAAGGCAACTTGCCTGATTCCAGTGCTGAAAGATAAGTATCCCAAGCATCCAGGTTCTGCACATGCAGGCCACCCAGATGCCCGAAGCTGGCGACACCGGTGCCTAAGAGATCTGCCCCATGCCAGAGTGCATCGCGATACACAAACGACACACCCGCATTCCGCTTGACCATCGTGTAGGCCGACGATTGATCGTAGCCATGCTGTTTCAGTTCATCGACAGCATACTGCATCCAGGCTCGCTTGGTGGGCCAGTCGGCAAAGTCGGGCACGCCTTCCGCATCAGGCTTGTGCATCTCCTTGGAGAAAACAGTGTTATAGGGCAACTCCATCTGGTAGATCGTGACGCTTTCGGGCGACAGATCGATGACTTTGCTGATGCAGTCCTTCCAGTTGTCCCACGTTTCACCCACCATGCCTGCAATCAGATCGATGTTGATCTGGTTGAATCCCAGGTCTTTGCACCAGCCATAAGCTTTGTAGATTTCAGGCGAACGGTGAGCCCGCCCATTGATTTCGAGGATGCGATCCTGAAAGTTTTCAATACCCAAGCTCAGGCGGGTAACGCCGAGATGTCTGAGTGCTTCTAGCTTGGGCAGTTGCAACGTGCCCGGTTCGCATTCAAAGGTGACCTCTTCCGGCTTGCTCCAGTTCATGCGGGATTTGATGCCTTCAAATAACTCGGTCAACTGCCGGGCACTCAAGTACGAAGGCGTGCCACCGCCAAAATATATGTAGTTCAGTGGACGTTGGCCGATATATTTCGTGGCTGCATAGAGTTCGAGTTCCTTCATTAAGCCGGTAACGTACGCTTCCACATCACGGGCATTCTTATCGGTATACACGCGGAAGTAGCAGAACTTACATCGCTTGCGGCAGAACGGAATGTGCAGGTACAAACCGAGCGGCGTTTCCGGTTTTGCTTCCTGAGCCAGCAATTGATGCACATCAGGCAGGTAATCGGGCTTCCAGTAAGAAAACGGCGGGTAGTTCGCAATGAAGTAATTGCCTAGCCCAGTCGATTCCTGATTGCCGGCTTCCACCGTTGGCAGGTTCATAGTTCTCTCCTGTTACTTGCTGCCAAAACAATAGACGGCGCCATCATTGTTGCCGACGATGAGCTTGCCTTGTCCGTACGCACACGATGCGGTAACCGATGCGCCGAGAGCATGCTGCCAGAGTTTATTGCCAGTCTTGAGATCAAGACAGTAAAGATTGCCATCGCCCGAGGGACAGTATATTCGCTGGCCTATGATTATCGGAGAGCAATCAACCCGGCCACGCGTTTGAAATACCCAGGCACCTTTACCATCCTTCATATGAATGGCGTGAATCTTACGGTCACGTCCACCCACCACCACCAAGCCTTCAGCTAGTGCCGCTGAGGAATAAAAGGAAGCAGTACGCGGTGGTTCATATTCCCAAACCACTTCTCCCTTTTTCCAGTCGATGCACAGGAAGCTACGTTCCATGTTGCCTACATAAATATTCTGCCCTTCGATAGCTGCCGATGCACCCGATGGCCCACCCATCGGCACCTTGTGCACATTGGTGCCGTCACTGATTTTGACAACGTGCAATGCCCCATCGCAACCCGCAACAAAAGTCATGCCATCGACAATGCCCGGCGAACCATTGATCGGGCCATCGATCTTGTACTTCCATTTCATCTCGCCGGTTTTCAGGTCAAGGCAGTAGAGATGCTCATCGTTGGAGCCGATCAGCACTTTGCCATCGCCGGTGATGTTCGCGGAAGAAACTATTTCGCCTTGCGTGGTGAAAGTCCATTTCTTGTCACCAGTCTTGGCATCCAGGGCATGAACGATACCTTCCCCATCGCCAATAACAACGATGTCATTCATGACTGCTGCAGAGGCCTTGAGTGTTACCGCTTTGGTGAAATATTTCCACTTCGTGCTGCCATCTTTCATGGACAGCGCCAGCAGATGTCCATCAATGGTGCCCAGGTAAGCAGTGTCACCAACGATGGCTGCGGTAGAATCCACTCCTTCGGGCACATTGATTTTCCAGAGCAGTTCTGGCTTTTCAGGCAATGTACCCTTGGCGAGGTAACCTGTTTGGTTGATATCGCCACGGAAAAACGGCCAGTTCTCGGCAGCAGGCTCATTCCAGGGCATCAGCAGTAAAGCAATCACAGTCAGCATCTTGATTACTCCGGTATCACTGTTCATTCTCTGAATTATCCACGTGGCTGGCAAATGATTACAGTTACTTAGGCAGCATCAACTGGCATTCAGGCATCTATACCCATAATACTACCTGCATACCATGAATCTGAAATGAGTATCATGCCCCTGGCGATTAGACAGATTGATTGTTCCCGCGACAATGCTGCTGTATTCCTGCAGTTGATTCGTGATCAGCTTTCCCCCGATGGGGAAATTGTTCCTGCGAGCGGGCAGGCACTGACGAAACAGGTCTTTGGTGAAGCTTTGTCCCCCAGCCGTAGTGTCGAACGGATCTGTCAGGCTATTCGACAACAGGGTTTTGCCTCGGCTCAACACTTCTCCAAGGCATTCGACCGATTTGATCTGACGGAATCCAATCTGAGCGTGGCAGCCAGTGAACTGGAAGCAGCTCATCGCAAGGCAAGTCCAGAGTTCCTGAAAGCGGTCAGGCAGATTCGGCAGAATGTGCTCACCTTCCAACTGGGCATACTCAACCGCGATGCCCGCCTGGAACCCAAGCCGGGTACCGAAATCACCTTGCGATATAGGCCGTTGCGTCGCATTGGTGTCTGTGTGCCCGGTGGTGCTGCTGCCTACCCTTCCACCTTACTGATGAGTGTGATACCGGCCCAAGCCGCTGGAGTTACTGAGATCATCGTCGTCGCACCACCCACCAGCTTTGGTGCAAACAATACCAACGTGCTGGCGGTGTGCCACGAACTTGGGGTGAAGGAAGTTTACCGTCTCGGTGGCGCCCAGGCGGTTGCTTCGATGGCATATGGCTTGGGACAACTCTTACCCGCTGTCGATATGATAGTTGGCCCAGGCAACCTCTTTGTCGCACTGGCTAAGAAGTATGTGTATGGCCACGTAGGCATTGACAGCATTGCCGGGCCGAGTGAAGTGGTGGTACTGGCCGATGATTCTGCTGATCCTTCTCTGGTAGCACTCGATCTGATTGCCCAAGCCGAGCATTCTCCCGGCGCCAGCCTGCTCATCACCTGGTCAAGTTCACTGGCTGACCAGGTGAAAACGAAACTGGAATATCATCTCAATTCATTGTCCCGCAGTGAATTGATCAATGAATCACTGGAACGGTTCGGCGCCATCATTGTTGCCCGTGATGAAGATGAAGCCATCACGCTGACCAATTCCATTGCACCAGAACATCTGCACATTCAGACCAGACAATGCGATGAACATGCAGATCGTATTACCAATGCGGGTGCCATTTTTCTGGGCCCGCACACTCCTGTAGCAGTGGGTGATTATGCTGCCGGGCCATCGCATGTACTACCCACCGGAGGTACCGCCCGTTTTGCTCACGGCCTCAACGCGAATGATTTCCTGAAACCGATGAGTATTGTCAAACTCGATCAAACCGGTTTGGATCAGATGGCAGACTCGATAGAAACCATAGCAGCCATCGAAGGTCTTACCGGTCATGCGAAAAGCGTGAGTGATCGACGGATCAGGAACTAAACAATTTCGCAATACCGAGCAGCGATGCCTGCTCCAGTTCGATTACCTCAACCTGCTGATATTCAGGCAACAGTTTCCTCACTACACTGGCCCCACCGCCACTGAGAAACACTCTTCTTGGTGGCTGTTGCCGTTCTAGATAACTCCACGCCTGCCGATGCCCGGCTTTCATCGCCTGCAATACTGCCGCCAGCAGATCCATGCGATTCGTACTTAATGTCAATCCGTTCAGACAGGCTTTCTTTTCTTCGATCTCCATGCGGTCGCCGCCGAGAAACGATGGGTTCAGCGACACACTGGTATTTCGATGCAGTGCCTCATCCATCACCGAGCGATAGAAATCTGGTTCAGGAACATCGGCAAAACATAGCTGATGAATCCAGTCAAGTGCCACTCCACCAACGGGATTATGCGTCACATGAATGTAACTTTCCCCCACGCCCAGGTGTCTGGTCAATCGATGAGGCGAAGGCTGAGGCGTATCGGTCAAGATGGCGAGCACCTGCGTCGTGCCCACGAGGTGAAGCAGATCACCCCGTTCCATGCCGCTGGCCAGGATAGCGCTGCTGGTGTCAGCCAACCCCAGCTTCACCGGAATGCCGGCAGGTAGCGACCATGCGACCGCCCATTCTTCGCGCAATCCACCCAGCGTGGTGTTACCAGGCAGAATGGCAGGAAGCCAGCCTGGCCTCACACCTAACTGCTCACCCCAGACAGGCGACCATGTGAGGTCGGTCCATTCACAGAGTCCCGTGAAGCAGGCGTTGCCGGGATCAAAGGCAGTATTACCTGTCAGCTTCAATCCCAGCCAACTGTTCAGATGCAGATAACGGCGAACCAGGCTGACCAGTTCCGGGTGAGCATCGGCCCAGTGTTTGAAAAACACCGCACTGATCCCGCCAGGCAGCGGTCGATTGCCGGTATCCCGCAGAATCTCGGTGCCCCAGCGGCTATCCAGCATCTTGGCTGTAGCCCGCGCTCGCCGGTCAAGATGGGTGACAAACGGCAACACAGGTTGATCCCGCTGATCGAGCAACACCAGGCATGGGGTCAGACAGGAAATGCCAATTCCTTCCACCTGTTGTCCATTAACCGCATGATGCACTGCCTGGGAAATGGCTGTCCAAAGCTCATCAGGAAGAATGGCAGCGGTATCTGCATCGGGCTGATGCAGGGCATACTGAGACTTGGCAACCGGGCCAACGGGCTGTCCCGAAGCCTGATCCAGCACAGCAGCCTTCACCGAAGACGTTCCAATATCGATGGCGAGTACGTTCATGCTTCCACCATGCCCATGTCCGCTTTCGGGGTCAAGGTGAGTTCTGCCTGTAGTCACCTGATTGCTTTTGTGACAATCATGAAGATAAATAATTTTACTGACGTGTTTCTGAAGTGTGGTTCTTCAGCTGTTGAAGTACTTCCTGAAACCACTCCGGCCCAGGCCGTGTGGGCGATTGATCTGTATGTTTCTCCGAAAAGTCGAGTGCTGATATCAAAGGCAGCCAGGGTACCGGGCGGGAATGCGACAACTGTTTAACAACGGATGAAACATGTGCCGGGATCGTGATACAGTGCACCGTCTCGCGGGTAGGGTTGGCACAATGTTCAGGAGAAGAGACTACCAGATACTCGCGACAGGCTAACGGCCGATCCTGATGGATGGAACAGGATTCCTCCTCCAGAAACGGGCAGGGCACACCAGTATGGAAATACTTCAATCCTAACGCAATTGCCTCTTCCTTGTTGGTGGCACTCGGGGTCTCCACCTTCTCCAACACTCCCGCCTCGATTAACTTTTCTCTGCCATCTGAGAAGCGTTTTTTGATCTCAGTACGTCTCGGTTCTGGCATGGCCTCTACCAGGGCCTGTAGTTGATATGCCTCTGGTTCGGCAATCGGCACCAGTTGCCTGCAGCAGGCTCCACACCCTTTTTTGCAGGAGATCTTTTCTCCAGTTGCTTCTATCTGTTCGACCCCTTCCTGAACAATCATGTTGGTTAACTGCTGAAACAGCGGCAACATGGAAACGCAACGCACCGGCTTGGTAGTCATAGTGACTTCAAGGTTGATCTTGGCGTTGCCCAGCCTGAGCACGCCTTTGCCGGTAACTGATTGCGGTTCGGAAGACATGATTCATCCACCCTGGTGAACCGTTTTACGATAACACGAATTGATTCTGGGGTCGAGCTATTGTCCGAGCTTTGCAGGTTTGGCAGAGGCGTTGATGAAGCCAATCAAGGTGCCTGCCAGAATAGTCCCGAGTGAAAGCAGTGTAGGCCAGCGTTTTCCTTCGGTGAGCAATGCCTGCACAATCGTCCAACTGGTCAACAACAGATAAAAGAGTGGAGGCAGGGGATACCACGGCATACGGTATGCGTCAGTGTCTTTCAACTTGCGACGAAGCGGGAAAATGCTGGCCACCGTCATCCCAGATAACGCAGCCAGCCCCACAGTTGTATAGTCGAGCAATTGCAGGAAAGTTCCCGACCAGAGAAAGGCGATGGCTAATAATCCCTGTAGCAATGTCGCTGCGACAGGGACCTGAGTGCGAGAGTGCAATTCCCCCATGCTCCGAAAGAAAAGTCCATCCTGGGCCATGGCAAACATGACACGAGGCCCGGCCAGCAGATAGGCACTGACAGAGGCAATAAGTGATATTCCGAGTATGACGGAAAGAGGTGTAGCAATCTGATCGCCAAACGCCTGGGAAGCTGCTAGCTCGGCGACTCTGGCTACCTGATCCATCGGTGCAGTTTTCATCATCACCGGATCAAGTGCATAGATGAACATCGCATTGAGTAACAGGTAAAGCATGATAACCGCCAGGCAGCCGCTGATCAGTGCGCGAGGCAGCAGCCGCCGTGGATTGGGTACCTCACCCGCCAGGTAACTGGCTCCGTTCCAGCCTGAATAGGCGTAGCCAATGTAAATAAGCCCAACTCCCAGTGCTGGCCATTGCTCTGCCGAAGGCATTCCACCCTGTGCAAAATGTTCCCAATTGCCTCTACCGGCGAACAGGCCTATGGAAGCTAATCCCACCAGAATGATGAGCTTGATCAGCGTTGAAATGATCTGGGCTCGGGTGCTTTGCCGATGTCCGAAACAATGATTGACAGTCAGCAACGAAATCAGCAGGCTGGCAGCCAGTGCATGTCGATGCGTCATCAGCCAGGCTGGCCAGTGTTGCACCCACTGCTCAGGAATACCTGCCATCACATAGTTAGCGGCTGTAGTGGATACCACTGCTGTTGGTGCCGCAAAGCCAAGAACAAAAGTAGACCAGCCACACACGAATCCTGCACCCCGACCATAGGCTTGTCGAACATAAAGATAGTCGCCACCGGCACGAGAAAGCATGGTCGCCAGTTCTGCAACCGTGAGTGCTCCAGCTAGTGCCATCAACCCGCCGATGCCCCAGAGCACCAATAATGCCTGGGGATTGCCTGTCGCCTGCAGGGTGAAGCCGGAGGTTGTGAGAATGCCTGCCCCCACCATGCAGGAAACCACAACAAAATGAGCTGACCAGAAACCAAACTGTCGCACGGGTTGGAGGGGCGATTGAGACATCGGCATCTCTGAAAAGATCGTAGTAACAGGTTACTTGCCTGATGCCTTCTCTTTGTTCTTTTCAAACACGATGAAATAATTCTCTTTGAAGATGTTCTTATGCTCGCCGTTTTTGGTGAAGCCAACCTGCGTAATTTCCTTTTCGACCAGATCCTGACCTGCCCGCACATGGTTGAGTACCCACTCTCGGCTCTGACCAGGGATGCGAATGAAATCAATGATGATCAGCTTTCCACCAGGCTTCATCGCAGCATGGATTTCCTTCATGATCTTGTAAGGGAACTCAAAGTGATGGTAAGTATCACAGATGAAAACCACATCAACACTGTTGGGTGCCAGCTCTGGCGAAGCATCTTTACCCAGAATGGTTTTGATGTTTTTGAAACCCAGCTTGTCGGCTGTTTCCCTGATGTAGTCCAGAAACTTCTGGGAAATATCAACAGCATAGACCTTGCCTTGCTCACCCACCGCTTGTGCAAACAGCCTGGTGTACAATCCGGTGCCTGCACCAATATCAGCAACCGCTTGACCCGGCTTCAGATCGCAAGCCTTCAGGACAGCATTGCGTTTATCGAAGATTTCCCGGCTTTCGCCTTCGAACCGTTCAACAAACTCCTTGACATTCGGATTGCGAAATGTGTCATTGATCCCCGGCTTGACGCTCTGTTCCTGAGCATTCAAATGGGCAAATCCAAAACCAGAAAGCACCAGACAGATGGAAAAACGAACAAGCATTGAAAGCTCCATGGAACAAAACTGCGTCTCACAGAGGCTTGTTATACTTGATGAATCGGATACGAGTATCAGCTTTCGTTGTATGAACCGGAATTCAAAAGACACTTTGAGTCTCAGATGGTCTCAACAAAGTTGTGTGGTTCAGAATTCCAATTCTGAAAGAGATCAACCAAAGCAGTGTGACTTGTACGGAAACCCCATGAAAACAGGCGCGCGCACGAGGTGCTGCAGGAGGCCGATTTCCGAAGTGGTTCAGAATTCCAATTCTGAAGAAGATGAACCAATGCAGTGGGATTTGAACGAAAACCCCACGAAACCAGACGCGCGCACGAGGCGCTGCAGGAGGCCGATTGGGTACTTTTCACTTTCCTGTTTGACACCAAACTGAAAAACTATCACTATGGGCTTTAAAAGAGGAACCATATGCTGGGGCCGGTGTTTACTGCTGATCTGCGAAGCCACTCGCGCCGGCCCAGAGTTATTCTGCTGCGAATAACTTTTCTCATCCTGCTCCTCAGCCTGTTCATGCTCTGTTATGCCAGCTTGCCGATGTATTTCGGCAAGAAGCAGGCGACAATCCTTTCCGACTATGCCAGCCGGTTTGTCAATTTGTACATGATCGGGCAGTTCATTTTTCTACTTATCATTGGTCCTGCTTATGTGGCAGGCGCTATCGCGGAAGAGAAACAGCGAGGTACGCTCGATTACCTATTTGCATCAAACCTGACCAATTACGAGATTGTTATTGGAAAATACTTTTCCAGGCTCGCGCTGCTGTTTCAGTTTGTTTTGGCTGGTCTGCCTGTACTAGCGTTAGTGCATCTGATTGGCGGCGTGTCATTGGAATTGATGCTCGGCATGTTGATGGGAACAACAGGCTGCCTGGCATCGCTGACTGCATTAACTCTGTTGATATCGGTCTATTCTAAAAACAGTCGGCAAGCATTGATCCTCACAGCTTTGGTGGCCTTAATCTTGGGTTGCGTGTGGTATCTGTTATTATTGCTTCGCAATTCGACACTGCTCTATTCCTGGTTCGACAGCCAGCTAGCACCTGTGTTGCATAAGCTTGTAACACATACATTGCTTCTGAATCCAATCTATGTCAGTCTACTGTTACGAGATGAACTGAGTAAATCTGGTTCCATCGAGGGCTTACCCATCCAGTGGTATGGCGTCTGCATGCTGGAGCACCTGGTACTGTCGGCGTTGTTGTTGCTGATTGCCATTTTCACGCTTCGCAGGCGATACCACCAACAGGTGGAGAAGGCCGTATCGCGCAACAGGCTGGTGCGAGCCTATCACAAACCGCCAGTATGGGATGAATATCCACTGTACTGGAAGGAACGATATGTATCAGGCAGCGCCTGGAGATGGTCAGCCTGGCTGCTCTGGTGGAAACATTTATCCACGCCGGTGAAACTCTTGATATTGACGGGAATTATCTCGCTCGTGTGGATACTGGGTATAGCATGTCTACATGTTTTTGTAGTTGCAAGGGGGAACTGGTTATATGGAACACCAGTCTTTGTCATCTGTCTTATCCACTTCAGCCTGCTGATTGTTGGATATCTGGCTGCTATCTTGCGAACGGCTTCCAGTGTTGCAGTGGAAAAAGATCGTGACACCTGGGATTCACTGTTGGCCAGTCCCGTCAGCATCCAGGATATATTGCTTTCCCGAATCTATGCCGGTTGGCTAAGTGCACGCTGGTATTTTGTCAGCAGCATGATCATATTAATTGGATTCTATATTCTTTCACCCAACCCACGAAGTGCCTATTCTTCGTTTGCTGAGCAATATGGAAGGTCGTATTTGCCATTAATTAGCTACATCGTTTCCAATGCTGGTTTTCTGGGTTTCACCATAGTTCTTTCAGCTTTCTTCTCGCTCAGCAGTAATTCATCCATCCGTAACGTGCTCAGTGCACTGACGGTTATGATCATGTTGAATCTTTTACCATTGATCGCAAATACATTCTTTGGCAGAAGCAACTCGGTTGAAAACCTGGTTGCCATCCTGATGTTCCTGACCGATCCGCGAAGCATACCCGTGATTGTGGGTCTGGGACTGCTGGCTATTTTCTGTGTTATTGCCTATTACAAAATGCCCCGACTACGCTGGCTTTACGATGCGGTGAAGTGGATGGGGAACATGATGGCACTCAATGCCGTACTGCTCCTGTTGATGAGCGGATTTACCTTTGCCTTTGGCGGCTATATTTCCTTTGAACGCATGGTATTGTTCATTGCACCTTTGATGCTCGATTGGGCTGTGTTAACAGAATTTCTGTTGTCTCCTGGTGGATATCGTTTCGGCTATGACTCAAACAGTCAGTCAGTAGCATTGTTTCAATTCAGCAGCGGTGTGCTATTTGTCCTGGTAGGGCTATTGCTGTACTGGATAAGTATCTGGCGACTGCAACTGAAATCGGAACGGATTGACCATTCCCGTTTGGCCATGCGACACGTGAGGAATGCAGGCAAGCAGTTATCAAACGTCAAAAAATAAACGACGGCAAGAGTTTCCTCATTGCCGTCGCTTGTGATCCCATCCCTGGGATAATTTCGTCCCTGGTGGTCCGAACCACTTACAGGTTGGCCCGTTTCTCGTCGACGATGCCCTGGATGTGCTTGCCGAGCAGAGCGACATCGAATGGTTTCTTGAAGGCGTCGTTGAAACCCTGGGTCTTCAGGCTGTCAGGATTGGCTTCATCTTCGAGAGCCAATGCCAGGATCAGTGTTTCTTCGTAGGCAGCATTGCGACGCAGGTTCTGGGCAATCTGAATGCCTTCGCTGCGGCCCATGGCCAGATCGATGATAATGGTGTCAGGGTGGAAGCTTTCGGCCTGGATTCCTGCTTCGAAACCACTGTTCGCCACTTCGAATTTGAACTCTTCCTCTTCGGAGAGGTGGTTCTTCATTTTGTCAATAAAGGCTTTCTCAGCACCAATGATGAGGATCTTGTGCCAGCCTTCTTCTTCGAGTTCACCCAAAGGCATGCCATGCTCTTTGAGGAACCGTATGAGGTTTTCGCGTGGAATGCGACGATCCTGGCTGCCTGGAATACGGTAGCCACGGAGCCGACCGGAGTCGAACCACTTGGAAACGGTGCGTGGGGCCACCTTGCAAATCTTGGCCACTTGCCCCGTGGTAAAGACCTTGCGCATTGTCTACACCTCGTGTTCGCTTGGGTTCTGCTCGAGCCTGTCTGGCTGGTGCGGGTACCACATCAGACCGCTCGTCCCGGGAAGGTTCAGCCTGATCGAAGCCTATGCGGGAACAAGACTTCGGGCGAGAAACCACTCTCAGGAGGCACCCGTGCACCGCTGCCCAGGTCAGGCAGAAACAGCGCAGGTAGGGCGCTTCGCTAGTTTTTTCGTCCAAACTCCCTGTCGACGATGAGAGAAAAACACTCAACTTGACGGCTTTCTCTGGTTTGCCTTCCTTGGCAGGAGTAACAAACCCGCTTGTCTTACCGGTCAGTTGACTTCAGGCAGTCTTACTGCTTGTTCGTGTTCTTCTCATCACACAGCGCAGGGCGTTGTTTGATGGTTTCATCATCGAACCACATGACACCGGTTCTTGAGGCAGCAACCGTTCTGAGGGGCACACTTATTGCAAGAGCAGTACCAACTGTACCGGCTGTGACGGCAGAGAAGGGCAGCAGCGAGAATGCAGCCGGTATCTTGCTTTGTTGACCAAGATTTGGTGGAATAGTTCAAGAGCAAGGAGTTGTTATGTCAGCTGCACTTAAACGCAGCTTAACACCAGATGAATACTTGGTCATCGAAAGAGCTGCTAAGTTCAAAAGTGAGTTCTATCATGGCGAGATGTTTGCCATGGCAGGGCCACGATATTCGCACAATAGAGTTCTTGCTAATTTGATCTTTCGAATCAGTGCTTGTCTTCAAGGTTCTGCCTGCTTTGTCTTGCCGAATGATATGAGAGTCAAATCTATCAGGAACAACTCCTATTTTTATCCCGATGTTATCATCGTTTGCGGTAAGCCTCAATTTGAAGACAATGTTTTCGATACGCTACTCAATCCCAAAGTGATCATTGAGGTATTGTCTGAATCCACAGAACGCTTTGATCGAGGTGATAAGTTTGAAGAATACAGCAACATGAGTTCATTAGAGGAATATGTCCTGGTATCACAAGACAGAATGCAAATTCAACGATTCACTCGCCAGGCAGAAGATCATTGGGATATGCGCATTTTCAAGGATGAATCAGGAGAATTCAGTTTGCAGAAGGTGAAAGTTGCCATTCCCATGAAAGATATTTATGCAGGCATTGAGTTCGGCCAGGGCGAATCGCACAGTGTAGACTTATCAATACCCCGCTAACGTCTCTTGTATCGTACCATGCAACCTCGTGCCAGCGTTTCAGTCTTGGCCGGAGCCTTGCCAGATTGAACTGCTGCAAGAGCATCTTCCAGGAATCGTTCCTTTACCTTATCTGGATCATCTTTGTCATCCATGGCACCCATGTAAACGATTTTGCGTTCACTGTTGAGTAGAAAGAATTCCGGAGTGTAGGTTGCACCATAGGCTTTTGCGACTTTCTGTGTTTCATCATGTAAATAAGTAAAGTTATACCCTCGATCAGTCGCCCGCTTCTTCATGGCATCAAGGTTGTCATCCTTAATGAGATTCGGGTTGATAGCAATAACTGCAAGTTGTTCCTTATGCTTCTCTGCAAATGCCTTGATGCGATCTTCATAATCCCTTGCACACGGGCAGCTGTTACAGGTAAAGACAATGACAAGGTATGGCTTGTCTTTCCAATCTACGAGGAAATGTTTCTTGCCATCTATTCCCGGCAAAGCGTCCCAGGCAGGAGCTTTATCGCCAATGTTCAGCACTTCGTTATATTTGCCGCCGAATGTCAGCAACAAGGAAATAAGCAGGACTTGCATTGTCAATTCTCCAAACCATGTCGAAACGCATCAGTTAACTCATTCCAGGGTTCAATACCCACGGACAATCTGACCAGACCTTCCGCGATACCCTGCCGTTCCCGTTCTTCCGGAGCGAGATAGCGATGCGATGTGCTGGCTGGATGACTACAGGTGGTAGCATAATCACCCAGTGAGGGGCAGAATTTCAGTGCTGGCGAGCGACGGAAGAAATCGTTGACCGCAGATCGACCCCCTTTTAATTCGAAGCAGAGCATATTGCCATAGTAACCACCCAAAAGCTGCTTGGCGATTTCATGGTCAGGATGCTCAGGCAAACCTGGGTAAATCACTTTACTGATGCTCGATTGATCCTGTAGAAAACGAGCAAGCCTGTTGGCATTCTCGCACGATGCTTCGACTCGAAGCTTCAAGGTTGGCAAGCCACGCAAGGATAGCCAGCAGGGAAATGGGTCGCCCATCCATCCCCAGATGCTGCGAACCTGCCGAAGTCGTGGTAGTTTTTCGCTTTGGCGAACAGCAATAGCACCTAAAGTGATATCGGAATGCCCACCAATCATCTTGGTCAAGCTTTCAATCACATAATCAGCGCCAAGCTCTATGGGTCTACAAAGCACCGGAGTGGCAAAAGTATTATCTACCAGCAGGGTTGCATCATGCTGATGGCAAAATTGTGCCAGGCTCGATAAATTCGCAATAGTTAACAATGGATTGGAAATCGTTTCTACCACAACCAGACAGGGAGAATGATCTACTCGTTGCTGCAACGCTTCGGCAACAGCAGAAAGGTCATTGGTATCTACTCCAGTAACTGAAACCTGAAAGCGAGTCAGTTCCTGAAGGAATAGCTGCGTGGTTCGTCCGTAGAGAAAATGACTTGCAAGTACCTGGCTGTCATGTGTCAGTGTTGCCATGGCGACTGCTGCGATAGCTGCCATTCCGTTGGTGCAAACGACGGAACCCGCGGCATTTTCCAATCGAGTGAGTTCTGATTCCAGTTGTACTGCATTGGGATGATTATCTCGGGCATAGATAAATCCGCCCTGTTGGCCTGTGCTGATTTCTTCTAATGCATCCAGGTCGGGCAGAGCATAAACAGATGATGGAATAAAAGCTGGTGCAAGGGGAGAACTGGGGCCAAAGGTTGGCTGGCCGAAAGCTGGTTGCATAAATCAATCTCATCTTGAGAATCAACTTGTCCGTATTCTATCAATGCCGTGTTGATTGACTTCCTGTTAGCAGGTAATCATGAAAGCGTTCAAGATAGTTCCATTACTGATTCTCAGTTGCAGCCTGACGCCATCACTTTGGGGCCAGGAACCAATACAGTTTCGCTCTCAGGAGATAGATCGCAGCCTGAAGGTAGGCTACTCCGTGGTTATTGCTGATGTGAACCATGACAAAAAGCCAGATATCGTGGTAGCAGATGCACAAAGGGTAATCTGGTTTGAGAATCCCACTTGGAAACTGCATACGATTATTCAAGGGCAAACCAAGCCCGATAATGTGAGTATTGCTGCCCACGATATTGATGGTGACGGGCTTATTGATTTCGCATTGGCTGCTGACTGGAAGCCGTTCAACACCAAATCAGGGGGGACGCTGCAATGGCTACAACGTGGGAAGACTCTGGATGAACCGTGGAAAATGCATCTGATAGCGGATGATATTCCCACAATTCATCGGATACGCTTTGCCAGGCTAAGTGGGCAGCTAAACCATGACTTGATGGTGATTCCATTAATGGGGCGTGGTTCTTCAGCAGCGAATAACTGGAGCGAACAACCTGTTGAGATTCTGTCATACTCCATTCCGAAAAAACCTGCAAACGAGCGTTGGAATTCAACGGTATACGATCGGTCTCTTCATGTCATTCATAATTTCGATGTTGCTGACCTAACAGGCTATGGCAATAACAGACTCCTTACAGCAAGCTACGAAGGTGTTACACTTTTCGATCATGAAAAGCTGACAGGTTCTGGCAACTCGATCAAATCGGTTCGCATTGGTGAAGGCAATCAATCTCAGCCTGGCAAAAATCGTGGAGCAAGCGAAATCAGATTGGGACGATTGAAAGACAAGGAGCCTGTTATTGCCACCATCGAACCCTGGCATGGCAACCAGGTCGTCGTTTACCAGTCTGCAGGTACAGACCTCAGTAAACCATGGAAGAGGTATGTAATCGATAAGGACCTCAAATGGGGACACGCCCTCGCCTGGGCAGATTTCGACGGTGATGGAGAAGATGAACTGATCACAGGCATCCGTGACACGTTGAATGCCCAATTCCCTTGTGGAGTGAGACTTTATAAACGGGGTAAGAACCAGTGGACTATGAAACAAGTGGGACCTGGATCAGTAGCTGTGGAGGATCTGACCGTGGCAGATCTCAATGGAGATGGTAAGCCAGATATCGTTGCTGTCGGGCGGGCGACGGGTAACGTGGTCATTTACTGGAATGAAACAGGCACTCGCAAATGAAGAGAAGAACCATACTTTCATAAAGTAGAAACCAGCGTTCAGGGATGTAAAACATGGAGGAAGTTTCAACACCTCCGTCAAAAGCTGTGCAGGACTACCTCAAGACCCTCCATCGATTAGGAGGGGCAGAGCGGTTGGTATCTCCAGTTGACATCGCAGTCCGCCTAGATGTCAGAGCGCCTTCAGTAACAGGAATGCTGAAGCGATTGTCGGAACTAGGTTACATTCAATACGAATCGGGAAAGGGAGCAAGGCTAACTGCTTTTGGAACGATTGAAGCCAGGCGGGTTATTCGTCGACATCGATTAGTGGAATTATTTCTGCACCAGGTGTTAAAACTTGATTGGAGCGAAATCGACGCAGAAGCTGAGGCGCTGGAACATGCCATCTCGCCTCGCTTGGAACAAGCCTTGGCACATTATCTGGGTGAGCCTGTTGAGGATCCACACGGTCATCCTATCCCCAGCCGCGATGGACAGATCACTTGTCGCAGTCTGCTGCCCATTTCTACCTTTCAACCTGGTGATAAAATGGTTGTGCGAGAGGTCCCGGATGAACATCCCGATCGTCTTCGCCGCTGGCAGGAACTGGGTCTGCTACCGGGCGCTCAAGCACTTATGGTAAGTCATCAACCATTAGATGATCTCTATGAGCTGAAAATAGGAAGTAAGGTGGTTCTTTTGGGGCGTGAAGGGCTCACAGGCATCATGGCGGAGCGGGTTAAAGAATAATTATGCTTGAAGTTGAAATGAAATTTCCTGTTGTTGATCCTGCAGAAACAAAAATGCAATTGAAGCAATTGGGCTTTCATGCAGACAGAACTGAACACGAAGTAGATCGATATTACAATGCGCCAGACCGCGACTTTGTCCAGACTGATGAAGCCTTGCGCATTCGCCAGATCGGTGAAAATGGTTATTTGACTTATAAAGGACCCAAGCGAGGCTCGCAAGGGAAAGTGAGAAAAGAGCATGAAGTTGAACTGACAACAGGTTCAGCAGCCAGGATGCATCAGATTTTGCTCGATCTGCGATATATCCCATCCATTGAAGTGCGAAAGAATAGAACGCGTTATTTTCATACAGTACAAAAAGATGTCACCATATCCTGGGATGAAGTCGAGGGTTTGGGCACATTTATTGAACTGGAGTTGCTGGTGCCCGAAAGTGACAAAGCTGAAGCATTAACGTGCATTCAGTCACTGGCGCAATCGCTAGGTCTAGAACGAGAAGAACGGCGTGCTTACCTTGAGTTGAAACTGAAACAGTCACCATAGTTTTATTCAGCAGGCATGCAGTTAATCTTATGCTTCATTCTCTCAGCTAGTTGGAGAAAATCGTCGCTTATTCTTTGATAACTAAATTGATGATTGCTGTGAAGCAGCACTACCAGATCCATGGCATGGATGGTTGATTTGTGTCTGCGAAAGACTTCTCTCAACCAGCGCCTGATGCGATTGCGTCGCACGGCATTGCCCCATCGCTTGCTGATGACACGCCCAAGCCTGGGATGTCCGAGAGAATTAGCTAGTCCATATAGAACAAGATACTTGCCTCGCACTTTGTTCCCTTTTTTCAGCACACTTTCAATTTCATGCGATTTTCGAAGTCGATCGGCAGGACGAAAGCTTTGGTCAGGTTTCTGTTCCATGTCGATGTCGCTGTTGGTTAAACGGTTTTCCAGCCAAGGTTTGATCGAGGCGAAAGAGGTTCTTCCCTGGCGAAATCTTCGAGAAGTTGTTTGCCTTTGGCTCCAATACTTTTAGGAATCATGATTTTGATTTCGCAATATTGATCGCCCTTACCCTGGCTTCCTGCCAATCCCATGCCTCGAATGCGAAGCCGTTGACCGCTCGAGGTGCCTGCAGGAACGGTAATGGTTACAGTACCATCGAGAGTCGGCACATCAACCTTACAGCCTAAACCTGCTTCGCTGATGGTGAGAGGAACATCAAGAATGATATTTTGTCCATCTCTTTTGAAGTAGGCATGGGGCTGAATGTGAACGATAACAAATAAATCGCCACCGTTTTCACCTTGTCCACGCACTCGCAACTTTTTTCCATCGGGAAAGCCTGCAGGAATATCGACTTTCAATCGTCCCAGATCAACCGTTCCACCCTTGGCTGCTGTCAGAAAATCTACAGAAATCTCCTGTTCCACATCCTGAGGAACCTTGCGATTTCGCCCGCGTCCTTTTTTCCCAGTTGATTGCCCGGTCGTGCTGAAACCAGAAAAGCCTCCTCCACCCATCATCTGTTCGAAAATGCTCTGAAATGCGGAAGGATCAATGTTCTGATATTCCCCTGGTCCGCCACTGGTGCTCCAGCCACCACCCGGATAGCCTCCGCCAGTTCCCATCTGTTCAAAACCTGGACCAAATTGATCGTACTGTTCTTTTTTCTTCTTGTCGCTGAGCACATCGTAGGCTTGTTGAATCTCCTTGAAGCGCTCTGCTGCTGCCTTATCGCCCGGGTTGCGGTCTGGATGAAATTGCCGTGCCAGTTTACGATAAGCCGATTTGATATCGCCTTCTGATGCCGAACGAGAAACCCCGAGCGCGTCGTAATAATCTTTTGCCATTTGCAGAAACAATCCTCACTGAAGTTACTCATATTATTCTACTGCGCGTAAAGAATGGCGACTTGGGAAGTTAGTTCCTGCTGTCGAACCAGATTTCTGGTAACAGTCGTTTTTTCGAGCATTTTCTGCACTTGCTGACGTTCATCCTTAAGGAGAGTCGCCTGCTTTCGTGGTAGCCCACTGAGCGATGTCATGAAACGCTGCTCCAATTCATGCTCTAGCGATTCGCGACAATGGTGGGCCAGCCGTTTCCACGAAACAGGCACCAGGAATTGGTAAATGAAATAAAGCAGCAGCATCCCAAGAATTGTTGCGAGTAAGGGCATCAGGATCAAATCAGTAAAAGATACATACATCGTGCCAGCAATTTTGGCATAGAGTTGCCAGACAAACACCAGAATTAGTAACCCGAGGGGGATGAGGTGCCCCAGCCAGGTCCACCACGGTGCCATGCGCTTCCGCCATGATCCAGGGCCTGCTAATTCATTTTCAGCTTTAAGCAGTACTTTGTTCAACGTGTCAGAGTATGTTGCTTCAGTGATTCCTTTCAAATGTGCCTGAACTTCTTCAGCAAGCTGATGTACTGGCAATTGCAATTCATCTGCACGTGCAATCAGTCGATCAGTCAGAGCCTCTTTCCTTGCTGACAGGCTTTGTTGATAACTTTTCTGCACGCAGGATGCTGCGAAACCAGTCAGATCGCTGACCCCTGGTTCACTGGTGGAAGCAGGCAATTGTGGTAAACTCCCTTTCAGCCAACGCATTCGTCCAAGTTGAAGCAGGCTGACAAACGAACCCATCATGCCTTTGAATGGATGACTAAGGTAATCAGCATAACGCTGCTGAAGTTGCCTTTGGTGAGGGGCCATGCCCGCCAGAATCACATCGATCTGTTGGTTTACTTCCTGTTTTACTATTGTTTGCCACGCAGATTGCGTTGCCTGTGCAGATTGTTCAGCATCTGGTGGCACTGCTTTGCTTAACAAAGAATCGACTTGGACGAGAAGTTGTTCGATCCCTTTGGTGCGGATGGCTTCCATTTCACGTTGATTGAGTCCATTCTCCAGCCAGGCTCGGAGTGCCTGGAACTGTTCGCCTTCATGCAGAGTTTGTGTTGCATTCAGCCATTGCTGGGCACACACCCGAAAGAGTAATGGTTCTGAGAAACCCGCTGCGGATAAGTCCCGGAGCAAATCCTCGTCGGGACGCAATCCTGTGGAGTGTTCAGCGAGGCATCGATCCCATTTATTCAGCACAAAAGCAAAGGCTCGACGATCACGATGTTTCAGAAATAAATCCCAGCCAGCCTGGTCGTGGTACTTTTCTTGTGAACCAACATAAAGAATGATGTCAGCAGCAGGCAGCACTGCTTCCAATCGGTCTCGGTGCATGGTTTCATTGCTATCCAGATCAGGAGTATCTATTAGAATTTTATGTTCGAGCGAAGGCTGCTTATGCCTGATATGACGACAGTTCCGCAGTGATTCAGGCAAGCGTTTGTCATCAATTGATTCATGCAGGTAGACAATAGGTTCACGAGTAGTGGGCCTGGTAAATGCAGCTTCCGCAATGGTTCCTTGTGCCAGTGCATTCAAGAGTGTTGATTTGCCAACTCCGGTGCCACCCATCAGCATGATGATGAGTATCGGCCTGGTTTGAGCCAGTTCATTGGCTTGTCGTTTCAGATCTTTGGCAAGTTCTTTTCCATTGCTTAATTGCTCAGGTTTAACTTTCCATCGATGTGGACGTGAAATCCAGCGAGTCAGTTCTTCTTCTAGTTCACCCAGGTGTAGCGAAATAGTGTCAAAGGCAGATTGGCTCATGCCGCCTCCTGCCTGGCAAGAGTCTGCTGCAGAGAATGAATACTGGCAGGCAGTCTTGCAGTAATTGATTTTAACTCGGTCAGTTCAGGTACCAGTTTATATGGCCACTTCAACAGTTCAACAGTCAGAGGAGTTGTCAGGATTTCTTTAAATACCACGAGTTGTCGCGACCTTGCTTTTTCCCGCTCGGAATCGACATATTTTTTCCCTAGCGTTTCAGTTAATCCCTGGGTTAACGATGCCGCTAGGGGCAGCAGCAGTGGATAGAGGAGAAAATGAGTACCTGCAGTAAACACGACTCCGGCAACGCTGGCTGCTTCAACACTGAATTTAAGTCCGCGCAAGGTGTTTAATGCGGTAGGTTGCTTTCCCAATTCTTCATAGATAGCCCGTGCTGTTTTCTCAGTTTCAATCGATTGTTGCTGAATAAAGGACTGGATTTGCGAATTGAACTTCTCCATGAACTGAGATTCCCGCTGCCCTATGAATGCATTTCGCAAAGCCTGTAGCACAGGATTTCCCTGATCCTGTTGGATCACGTTCAAACGAAGTCGATCAAGCCAGCCCTGAAAAGTCGATTGCAGAATCTGCACTTCCTGGGGACCAGCCTCGGAAGGTTTCTGTATCCAGTTTTTGACCCAACGATACGGGCTTCGAAGGAAATGCATCATCTTGCTCAGGTATTGGCCTGCACCTGGCAATTCGAGCATCTCCATCAGTTTCAGCATGGCGATGTTGAAATGCGGAAACTGTTCGCCTGCCAGATATTCATTCTGGTAGCGATTCAGCATAGTCTGTTCACCCGTTTTTACCTGTTGCTCCCAGGCTTGAGCCACTTTCAGATCATGCTGCGCTGGTAATAACAGCCGTTCCTGAAACTGATCCAGAAACCGAACGGCACGGTGTACGCTATCCAACCTGGTTTTGTGGGGCTGCTTCAGCCACCATTGAACCGGTTCCAGAACGGATTTGCGATGAACGGAGCCAACTCCAGCCGGATCAAGTTGTTCAGAAGGCGTTAATGCAGGCATCGCCACCACATGGGTGATGCCGATACATTCAGGAATTTGGGCAATGACTTGTTCACGGAAGTGTTTGAGCAACGGATCGACCTGATTAGCCTGCATTTTTGTCAGGCATGCGATAACCGGTTTGCCGGTTTGCAGGATGTACTGCAAGTATTGTGTAGGCCAAGCATCATTATAGCGTTCATCCGATGCAACATAGACGACAAGATCAGCCAGCCCAATGGTTTCCACCAGACGAGTTTGATACTGATTGGCCTTCCATGTTGTCATATCCGGGCAGTCCCAGATGACAGCATGTTGCAACGGCTCAAGAGGCGAAGAATCAGGCAACGCTACTTCCCGAACTTGAAATACGTCTTCATCACGGTCGGAAGGGCAGGGACCTGCAATGGGTTGCAAAGGCCCAAGAATGCCGCTCGTTAATACTGACCCTACCGATGATTCTGCAGCAACCAATGCTACCGGATGTCGAGTAAAGCCTGCTTGTGGGTTGGATTCTGCTACAGAACGACCAATCAAAAAGTTGGCAATGGTACTTTTTCCTGTACCAGCTCCGCCTACTACTGCGATGTGCAAAGGGTGTGATGCTCTGCCATTCAGAAAGGGGGCAATCTGATTGCGCAACAGTGCTGCTGAAAGTCGTAATGGTATCACTGCGCTGTGAAGTTCTTCCCTTTGAGAAGCATAGCCTTCGAGCCAGGTCAGATCGGCTGCTAACTGATGCGCTGTATCTGCTGAAGTGTTAGGCGTCATTGGGCGTGTGCTATCCAGGGAATAGGCTGAGTTACTGGCCGATCAGGTCGATACGGAGTGATATCCTGAATGGATGGCTGACCAAGAAGCATATCACGCATCAAAATGCCAGTCATAATGGAAAGTTGCAGACCTGAACGAAAATGACCTGCTGCGACATAAAGGCCTTGGTAGCCGGGTACCTGTCCCAGATATGGTCTGCCATCAGTGCTACATGGCCGTAATCCAGCCCAATGATGTTCAATGTTGGCATGCGATAATGCTGGAATGGTTTGCGTTGCCAAAGAGTGTAATGCATGCCCGACATCATCCGTGGGTGTCTTGTCAAAGCCAACATCTTCTTCGCTTGCACCCACCAGAATTCGTCCATCCCCTCGCGGAACCAGGTATCGATGTCCCATGAGCAGGATGTGCCGCAGAATGGGTTGAGTTTGCTCATGCATTTGATTTGTATTGAGCAACACAATCTGCCCCTTAACCGGCTTGAGTGCAGGTTTCCATTGCAGCTCAGCCAGGATGCCCGTGGTCCATGTGCCAGCAGCAATGACAACCTTGTCCGCTGGAATCAGACCATTCGACGTTTGTACTCCTGTAATTCGTTCTTTATCCAACTTCATTGAAAGAGCAGGGGTGAATCTTTCGAAGTGCACTTGCCTGATTTCACAGGCTGCAACCAGTGCTTTCAAATGACGAGGATTGCGAATCTGAGCAACACCTGGAAAATAAACTGCACCGGGGAGGACGCCTGCAAGTTCAGGTTCCAGTTGATGGAGTTGCTTGTGCGAAAGAACTTCGCAGCTTAATCCCTCGCCTTTTTCAATCTGGGCGAGTTGCTGTAGCCTCTTCTTTTCCAATTCATCAGCATTGGAACGTAATTCGAGGCCGCCACACTGCCAATAGCCATTATCGATGCCTGTCAATTCAAGCAGTTCACGGGAAAAATCGGGAAAGAAGGAAACAGCCTGCGCTCTGAGTTTGCCCATGGCCGATTTGGCACGTCGGGGATTACCTGCCGGAAGAATTCCAGCTCCGGCCCACGATGCTTCCTGCCCCAGATCGCCCTTGTCGATCAACGTGACTTTTACCTGCTCTTTGGCCAATAGATATGCCAGAGTCAGGCCGATGACGCCGCCACCAACAATACAGACATCATTCACTTTCATGCAGATATTGTAATTGGATGCAGTGAAACAACGAGGAGGTACTCTACGATTCTCAGATAGAAACAAAAAAAGTCAGGGGTGTAGATACGCACCCCTGACTTCTACGTTTTTGCGGCTTGCCGAAGGCAACCCGTCGGTTTCCTGGGGCTTACCGCCTCTGGTTACCATTACTCAAGAGTCACCTCCTTTTCGGACTAGGCCTCCCCGCCCAGTGCAGGAACCAGTCTCACACCTGCGGGCTCTAGTCAATCGCACGACGTCCGTGCGATCCATTAATGAACCATACCCATCTGACTCACCAATGTCAATTTCGGTTCACGCATTTTTATACATCACAGATGCGGAAGCCTTGTGCTAACGATTGCAATGCATCACGGCGAGGAATAAATTCCTGACCCAGATAGCCTTCATAGCCAGTGGACAGTATGGCTTTGATGATGGCAGGATAATTCAACTCCTGCGATTCATCGATTTCTGCCCGACCAGGCACACCACCGGTGTGAATGTGACCAATGAACTCTTTATTCTTCCGGATGGTCTCGATCACATCACCTTCCATGATCTGCATGTGGTAGATGTCGTACAGCAGTTTGAATCGAGGCGAGCCAACTGCTTTGCAAAGTTTGACACCCCATTCGGTCTTGTCGTACATGTAGTCCTTGTGATCGCGTTTACTGTTGAGCCCTTCCATGACCAGGGTTATTTTCTTTTCTTCAGCAAATCCAATAATCTTTTTGAGTGCCTTGGCACAAGTCTGTAACCCCTCTTCATCGGAGACCGTTTGCCCCTTAATAGTACGATTGCCTGACATACAGATAACACTTGGACAGCCTTCAGCAGCAGCAAATTCAATACGTTCCCGGAGCTCTTTCAGAATCTTGCTGTGATTCTCTTCCCGATTCAAGCCGTTTACGATGTTTGCCCCACCGACTACGGCACAGGTTAAACCATGTTTCTTGATCTTCAGTATTTCATCTGGCAGAAGCAGTTCAATTGACTTGTAGCCGATTTTCACAGCCTCCTCGCAGAGCCTGGTCAAATCAATTTTGCCATAACACCAGCGGCAAATGGATTGCTTGATATGGTTTTTTCGATGGTGCTCCTGCATGGCTCGTGTCTGCGAAGGGGTGTACAGCAACGCGCCAGATGTCAGGGTAGCTGTTGTCGCCAATAACTCACGTCGATGAAGTTGCATGTCAAATTCTCGAAAAGTAAGGAGCAGTTCATCCCTCAGCATCATAACTTAACGAGTGACATAACGCATTCAAGAACTCTAAACTGTTGAGAATTATCATAATGCCCTGTTTAGGAGCACATATGTCGGCGGCTGGTGGGCCATTCCAGGCTCTTCTGGCAGCAAAGTCATTTGGGATGAGCGCCTGTCAATTATTCACCAAGAACAATAAGCAATGGTCTGCACCGCCTCTTTCGCCAGACTCCATTCAATCGTTTACCAACACCGTGCAGGAAACGGGAATCTCCTGCTCGATTTCCCATGCTTCTTATTTGATTAACCTGGCCAGTCGAGATGATGACTTGTGGGCAAAATCAGTTGCTGCTTTAACTGATGAATTGATTCGAGCAGATCAGTTAGGTTTGAAATATGTGGTTGTTCACCCAGGCACAGCGAGTGATGCGGAAGAAGAATTTGCTCTCAACCGAGTGTCAGCAGCAATAGACACTGTATTAGCCAATATACCCAAACTGAAAGCCAGGCTGCTCTTGGAAACGACTGCAGGACAGGGCAAAAGTGTTGGCCACACCTTTCAGCAACTGGGTCGGATGCTTAGTAAGGCCAGGAAAGGTAGAAATGTTGATATTTGCATTGATACCTGCCACATATTTGCAGCAGGGTATGCATTGTCCCCTCGTTCAGATTACCAGGAAACCATGAAGGAATTCGATGGCGAGATCGGCTTGGATCGATTAGCCATGCTGCACGTTAACGACAGTGTCAAAGGTCTTGGCAGCCGAGTGGATCGGCATGCACATTTGGGAATGGGAGCAATTGGGCTGGCTGGCTTAGAGAACATTCTTAGCGATGAGAGATTTTCCGAACTACCCAAGATCATGGAAACGCCTAAAGGCAAAAGTCCCGACGGGCCAGAATGGGATGAAATAAATTTGGAAATGATGCGTAAATTGTGTATCAGCAATTAGTTACGATCTTCGCCATATCTTCACAATTCGTTCAGTGAAACCATTGCAATGATTCGGATAATGATGTTACAGATACCCTGCTGGTGTCTGTCCCTGCACTCTGTACGATCATGGATCGATAAATGGAGTCATCGACTCCCACATTTTCAGGCTATCGCCGACAACGCAAAACCAGATTCTCAGTCCGGTTGGGTGAAATCCTTTCACGGATCATGATTACACTGGGTGGCATGGGAACCATCATTGCCATTGTGCTGGTGTGTGTTTTTCTTGTCTGGGTAGTGGTTCCGCTATTCCAAAGTGCAAAAGCTGAAGCAGAGCCTATCATTAGTCCACAATGGAAAAGTAAACCAATTGCAATGGGAATAGGCAGCGATCAGCAATTGGGATGGGTTTTGTTAGAGTCTGGGGAGTTATCTGTTTTCCGAGTAGATAACGGCCAAACGATTTCAACAACCCAGTTAATTTCGGGAAGCAAAATTACCGCAGTTTCTTCTCCAGATCGATCACCGCAATTGGCAGTGGGACTGCAGAATGGAACAGTTCAACTGGGGAAAGTAACTGTTGAATCGCGACTTCTCGATGAAAGCAGTTTACCAGCTACTGCCAAAACCCTGGGACAAAATGAGTCAGTTGTTCATGAAGGAGGGTTATTGCATCGGAATGCAACCAGTGGCGTAACCCGATACGAAGTGAAGGCTGCGTTCGATCCACCTGCAAAAGTTGCAGAAGGGCAACCTATTGTCAAAATTGATCTGTCGGTCAGAACAAATGGTCCGGTATTCTGTACTGTCGCAAACGATAGGATACTACGAATTAGTGAATTAGCCGAAACGAAAAATCTCATAACCGGAAAAATCAAAAAAGAACTTTTTAGCGGGCAAATAACAATACAACCTCCTGCCGGAATGGGTTTGCCAGAATATGCCTTGATGAATGGTGTGGGCGATAATGTTTACCTGATCTGGAAAAATGGTATTTTGCAGCGCATCAATGCCAAAAAAATCACTGACTTAGAGAAAGTAGAAGAAATAAATCTTGTGAATAGCGGTCAGGGTGTAACAGCTGTCCAATTCATGATCGGCAAAGCATCGCTGTTAATAGGCGACTCAAGTGGTGACATCAAAGCCTGGTTCCGCATCAGGCCTGAAGGATACACTCAAGGAGATGGTAGTAAACTCATCGCGGCACACCACATTGCTTCAACTGAGGGTGCAGTTCATGCATTGGCTGCTTCTGCGAGATCACGTGTATTCGCAGCGGCATATGCTAATGGTGTTGTCAAACTTTTTAATCTGACCAATGAACTGCATTTACTTGATCTGGACCAATCTCAGCACAATATTCCGCACCGATTGATATTTGCTCCCAAAGAAGATGGGCTCATTGCCCTTGGTGATCGAGGTTTATCTCGTTGGGGAATTCAACTGGGCTATCCTGAGATATCGTATACCTCATTGATCAGACCCATCTGGTATGAAGGCTATTCAACTCCGGAACATGTCTGGCAATCTTCAAGTGGTGATGATTCTTTTGAACCGAAGTTTGGTATGTGGCCTTTGATATTTGGCACATTGAAAGCCACTTTTTACTCACTGATTATTGGTGTACCACTTGCATTATGTGCAGCGATCTACACCAGAGAATTTCTGCATCCCAAGGTGCGTTCCGTCGTTAAACCCACGATTGAAGTCATGGCAAGTTTACCCAGTGTTGTACTTGGCTTTCTGGGTGCTTTGGTGATTGCACCATTTATCGAACATGTCATATCCACCATTATTATTGCCTTTCTCCTGGTACCTGTATGTTTCGCTCTGGCAGGATTTCTGTGGCATGCCTTTCCACAGAAATGGCAGCGTTGGCTTCATGGGTATAAGTGGATTTTCATCGTTCTGGTGCTTCCAGTTTCCTTATGGCTGTCAGTGACTGCTTCACCCTTAATCGAAAACATTCTGTTTGATGGAAATTTCAAGCAGTGGTTGCAGCAGAAAGATCATAAAAGTGCCAGCGGATGGTTTGTGCTTTTCATGCCACTGGCTGGGATTCTTTCGATTTTTGCGATGGATACCTTTATCAACCCTTTGATACGTCAGTTCGCAAAACGTTTGAGTGCTTCAAGAGAAGCGTACCTTAATTTGTTTAAATTTTTTGCTGGGGTTGCTTTCTCCTGCTGCCTGGCCTGGATGGCAGCGCAATTACTGGCATTTGTGGGGTGTGATCCACGCAATAGTTTTCTGGGAGTCTATGGGCAACGCAACGCATTAGTGGTGGGATTAATGATGGGTTTTGCCATCATTCCAATCATTTACACACTAGCAGAAGATGCGTTATCATCCGTCCCAGATCATCTTCGTTCCGCATCGCTAGGCTGTGGCGCAACGAATTGGCAGACTGCATCAAGAATTGTGATACCAACTGCCATGAGCGGGATTTTTTCTGCCATCATGGTGGGACTGGGACGAGCGGTTGGCGAAACCATGATTGTTCTGATGTCCGCCGGTAATACACCTGTGCTCGATCTGAATATTTTCAATGGATTTCGTACCCTCTCAGCCAACATTGCCGTGGAACTGCCTGAAGCAGTGCAGGGGAGCACTCACTATCGAACCTTGTTCCTTGCTGCCTTAGCCCTGTTTGTATTTACATTTCTGCTGAATACTATTGCAGAATCAATGCGGCAACGATTTAGAAAGAGGGCTTTCGAACTATGAGTTCTCTTACGGGAAATAAACCGATCAGTACTGCAGAGTTGCCTGCACTCATCCGAGCCAACAGCAGACGCACATCATCGATCCGTACATCCCAAATGGCTTATGGCCAGCCGTGGGTATGGTTGTTCGGTGGAACCCTGGTGATGTGTCTCGTGATGATTCTGGGTTTGCTCTACATCATCCTCCGTTACGGCCTGCCGACGTTCTGGCCTGCTCCCATAGTGGCCATAACTACTCTTGATGGCTCACGCATCATGGGTGAGGTTGTCAGGCAGGAAAGTTATCAACCCGATGAAAGTGCGTTAAATAAACTGACAGAAGCCACACGGCAATTGGCTACACATTATCTCAGGGATCACTATGGAGTTGCACAACGGGAATTGATCCGAACAGGCAACTACGACATTACTCAAACGCATCATCAATGGGTCAGCGATTTTGAAATGAAGCAGACCGAGTTGCCTCCATGGGCATTGTTGATCGAGCGCACGAATCAGGGTCGATTTTTCGGCATCCTCCAGAAATTCATCGATGGAACAGCAGTAATAACTGAAAAGCCCGAAGAAGCCTGGCGCTTGTTTCAGGAACATCATGATGCGATCGTGAAACTGGTGAAGCAAATTGAACATTTGAACAAGCAAGAACTCGGATTGTTGAACCATCGGGTCAAGAAAGCCGAGATTGCGGTGAAAGAACAGGAAATTCGATATGGTTTAGATTCGCAACAACGCGCCAAAGCACAAACGCAATATCAGGAAACCATCAAGCTGCAACAGGCCAGACAAAGTGAGATAAATCAGCAGTTGGTAGAACTTGGCGAAAAAAGTCATCGATATGCGATCGTCTGTCAAACAATTCAAGGTGTTGACAAGCAAATTAACCTGAGTGAGGTGGTACGAGCATTTCCAGCTAATCAGCTTGGTACTGCAGGAAAATGGGGCGTTTATCTCAGCCGTTGGAAAGAATTTATCTCAGACGATCCTCGTAATTCCAACACCGAAGGCGGCGTTTTTCCCTGCATCTGGGGAACACTGACCATGACCATTATCATGACTATTTTTGTGGTTCCTTTCGGCGTGTTGGCTGCGCTATATCTTCGTGAATATGCCAAGCCCGGACTCTTAGTCAGCACGAATCGAATAGCTGTCAATAACCTGGCTGGTGTGCCCAGTATTGTTTTCGGCGTATTTGGCTTGGGTTTCTTTTGTTACTTTCTGGGCGGAACGATTGATCAGTTGTTTTATCCTGCGAGCAAGGTCTTTGGCCCTACGTTTGGAACGGGTGGTTTGCTTTGGGCTTCATTAACCCTTGCCTTACTCACAGTCCCTGTGGTAATTGTTGCAACAGAAGAAGCGCTGGCAGCAGTGCCTCGATCCATGAGGGAAGGCTCATATGCATGTGGCGCTAGCAAATGGCAGACAATTCTACGTATCGTTCTGCCAAGAGCATTGCCAGGCATATTGACAGGCACCATCCTGGCCATGGCACGCGGAGCAGGCGAGGTTGCACCATTGATGCTGGTTGGTGCAATGAAGATTGCTCCAGAGCTTCCTGTGGATTCAGTCTTCCCTTACATTCATCCTGAACGCAGCTTTATGCACATGGGATTTCACATCTACGATGTTGGCTTTCAAAGCCCTGATAGTGAAGCCGCCAAGCCCATGGTGTTTACGACGACATTGTTATTGATTGTGCTGATAGCTTTTCTTAATCTCTCTGCCATGTGGTTACGAAATAGGCTTCGCCGAAAATACTTGGCTAATCAGTTCTAAGGTAGACCAATGCCAGTTACCACTATGCCAGCTGCTGCAAAACTGCCGACTTCCGGAACGAAGATGGTTACGGGCCGCATACAGGCTATAGTTAGTGGTGAACCCATAGAGACCACAGTACATCCTGAGCTGCAACGAGAAGACATTGTCTTGAACATAGATAAATTCAACCTGTTCTATGGCGAAAAACAGGCGCTCTACAATGTCAGTCTGGGAATTCCGCGAGGCAAGATCACAGCCTTGATTGGTCCGTCTGGGTGCGGCAAATCAACTCTCCTCCGCTCCGTCAATCGTCTGAACGATCTGATCGCAAACGTTCGCACGCAGGGTGACATGCGTCTGAATGGCGATTCTGTTTTTCATCGTTCTGTCGATGTAATCGAATTACGCAAGCGCATGGGCATGGTATTTCAAAAACCCAACCCGTTTCCCATGAGCATCTTTGAGAATGTCATTTATCCATTGAGAATCGATGGGGAGCGCAACAAAAAAGTACTTGAGGAAGTTTGTGAGAAAAGCCTGCGAGGGGCAGCTCTCTGGGATGAAGTGAAAGACCGTTTGAATGAAAGTGGACTGGCGCTTTCTGGTGGTCAGCAACAGCGATTATGCATTGCCAGAGCAATTGCTGCCGATCCTGAAGTGCTTTTGCTGGATGAACCCTGTTCTGCCTTGGATCCCATTGCCACGATCAAAATTGAAGATCTGATGCAACAATTACGCGGGCATTACACCATTCTGATCGTGACGCACAATATGCAGCAGGCAGCACGTACCAGCGACTACACTGCCTTTATGTATCTAGGAAGAGTTATCGAGTTTGGTGTCACCAGTCGCATTTTCACCTCTCCGTTAGTGGGTGATACCAACGATTACATTACAGGTCGCTTTGGATAGTTGATATTCTGGAGGATAGCCATCTTCAAGGTTATATCTCAATGTCGCCACGGCCATATGTTCTGCACGAAGCTACCTTTCGACAAACGTTGGAATTAAAGCCCAGGGTTGCTGTTCTGCCCTGGGGTGCTACCGAAGCCCATAACTGGCATCTGCCACACGGTACTGATACGATTGAAGCAACCGAGTTTGCAGTTCAGGCTGTAGCACATGCCTGTTCAAACAATGCTCCATGTATCGTGTTGCCCACTATTCCCTTTGGCAACAACAATACTCAGTTGACTCAGACTGCCACCATTACGATGCGAGGCAGTACTCAACAATTGGTGTTGCATGATGTATGCGATAGCCTTATCAGACAGAAGATCGACAGACTGGTTGTACTGAATTTTCATGGTGGCAACGATTTTAAATCGATGATCAGAGATGTCATGCTGGACATTCCCATCTTCATCGTACTGGTCAATGGTTATCAACTCGCTGCGGATCAACTGTCATCAATTTTGAAAGATGCCAGAATGGGGCATGCCGATGAATTTGAAACGTCATTGATGCTGCACCTTACTCCAGACTGGGTGATGCCGTTGGAACAAGCCGGTGAAGGTAGAACCGCTGTCAGCCAATTGCCAGTCTTGAGTTCAACACCAGGCGTATGGTGTCCTCGTGATTGGGCGACGCTTTCAAATGATACTGGTGATGGAAACCCCAAAGCCGCAACAGCAGCAAAAGGGAAGAAGTTGTTTTCCATAATGGTAAATCGATTGTCACAGTTATTGGTGGAAATAGCCAATGCTCAGGAAGGCCAGTTTCCTTACATCATCAGACGTTGGTAATGAACCGCATTGCTGCAGTCATTGACAGAAAGTCCCCAGTTTTATAAAGTTTCAATGTAATCTGAAAGTTGCGAATTGAGGGAAAGATCATGAACATGCCCTCGGCAGCGATGCAGGAGGCCATGGTGCGAGAGATTACTCCAGGGGAGACTGCCAACAGCCGTCCCGACAGTTTTATCTATGCTCCGATTGCCCAGGAACTGGAACAGGCTGAACAGATATTTCAATTAGAACTGGATACGCGTGCGCCCTATGTCAGCGATCTGATTACTCATTTGGGTCATTATCGTGGTAAGAGGCTACGACCCACGCTACTGCTTTTGACAGCCAAGGCATGTGGTGGTGTAAAATCCGAACATTTGAAACTTGCTGCGGTGGTAGAGATGATACACACCGCCACGCTGGTGCATGATGATGTGCTCGATTCAGCCGACATGCGTCGTCATGTTGCAACCATCAATGCACGCTGGGGCAACGCCAGCAGCGTGCTCCTGGGAGATATGCTATTCACCCATGCATTTCATCTCGCCAGTAAAACGGGCAGTGCCTATGCCTGCCAGATGATTGGCGAAGCAACCAATAAGGTGTGCGAAGGGGAACTCAGGCAGATTGGTGAGCAAGGTAATCTCAATCTCACAGAGGAAGATTACTACTCGATTATCGACGGCAAGACAGCAGCATTAACTGCCTGCTGCAGTGAATTGGGGGCGCATTTTGCAGGTTCCAATGCAGCAACTATTGCTGCCATGAAATCATTCGGTAGTCATCTGGGAATCGCATTCCAGGTTGCTGACGATGTACTTGATCTCATGGGCAATGAAAGTGTTGCGGGGAAATCACTCGGAACGGATGTTCTCCAAAAGAAACTGACTCTGCCGTTAATTCACCTGCTTCAGCAAGGTAGCTCGGCAAGTGATCAAGCAAAGGAAATACTTGAATCTCCTGATGCTGAAGGCATGCTTCAGTTAAGACAACTTCTGGAAGAATCCGATTCCATTCGCTACGCGCAACAGCAGGCTGAGCATCATGTTCAAAGAGCAAGAGAATTGCTACAGAAACTTCCACGATCATTATCGGCACAAACGCTGGATGCAATCATGCAGAGGATTATTCATCGTTCCAGTTAAACGAAAAAGCCTTCATGGTGAGCGATGAAGGCTTCTTGAAGTATTCTTTAAATCAATCATCAAGTCCATCGGTTGTTGCGGCAAGAGACAAATCTACTTCATCTTCTCGTGTGCCAACATTCCCCGTGCTGTCCAGGAAAATCTTTTCCTGCAGGATTTCCTGAATGACGATCTGCATACGTTCACCACCGCGTACTTCCACCAGAGGCCTGGCGCCGGCACTGAGCATGGTCAATCGCTTTTGGATCAGGGTAGACAGCTTAAATCGTCCACCAACCTTATTCACAATCGCTTCTTCCTTCAGTTCATCTATCATCGATCAATGTCTCCTTCTGTTTCAGACTATTTCATCATATGGTTGTAAGCTTAGGTTGGCTTTTTTTGCCTAAACTGTTGATCAGATTACGGAAGTCACGAACAGCTTCAGACAGATCATCGTTAATGATCTGAAACTCGTATTGTTGAGTTCCAATGGCAATTTCATTTAGTGCAGATTCCAGCCGTTTTTCAAGGGAATCTTTCTTATCGGTATTACGCGATCGCAATCGTCGCTCATATTCCTTAGGTGTTGATGCTCGCAGAAAGACCATCACACAGCCTGGCATCTGCTCCTTGATTTGTATGCCACCTTGCACATCTATTTCCAACAATACATTGATGCCTTGGGATAAATAAGGATCGACTTCAGACCGCAAGGTTCCATAGTGATGGCCATACACTTTGGCATGTTCGAGAAACAAATCGGCGTGAATTGCATCAAGGAACTTCTCGGACGTCCAGAAATGATAATGAACCCCATCTATTTCATTGGGTCGGGCTTCGCGTGTAGTTGCTGAAATGGCTAGTCGCAGGGGCAAATCGCCAGTAGTCAATGCTTCACGGATAAGCGTAGTTTTTCCGCTGCCACTGGGACCTGAAAGGACAATCAGTCGACCGGGGGAACTCTGACTTGGAGCATTACTCGACATTCTGAATCAACTCCCGCATTTTCTCGATTGCCCCTTTCATTTCTACCACATGACGGGTGATCAGAATATCATTTCCTTTTGATCCGATCGTATTTACTTCGCGGTTCATTTCCTGAATGAGGAAATCAAGTTTTCTGCCAGTGCTTTCTGCTTCATTCAAAAACACATTAAATTGCTCAAGGTGGCTTCCTAATCGGGTAATCTCTTCATGAATATCACTGCGGTCTGCAAAGATGGCAACTTCCCGAACCAGTGTTCCTGCATCAAGTGATATGGCGTACTCTGACAGTACATTCTGTAGTTTCTCGTGCAGTCGTTTGTGATATTCTCTGGCTACCTCAGGTGCATGTGCTTGGATCAATTTAAGTCGATCATGCAAAAATGCGTTCAGCGATTGTAGTTCTTGCGCCATTTTTGTGCCTTCTTCAGCGCGCATGATTTGAAGTCGTTTCAATGCATCCTTCAATATCGGTTCAATCCGATCCCAATGGTCTTCTTCATAAGAACGCATAGGTTCTTCTTCTGCAACGCCAGGCAAGGTTAATAAAGTCGCCAGGGTGATATCACTGGGCAATCCCTCATCGGTTGAAAGCTGACGCAACTGTTCGTGATAAGTACGTAACGCAGTGACGTTTATCTGATAGTCATCAGGCCGAGGTTTCCTGTGAACCTGGATCTGCACCTGAATGGTACCGCGCTTCAGGGTTTCTCGAAGCATTCGATCAATCTCGGTATCAAGACGTTGATAGGCTTCGGATGACTTGATGATGACTTTGAGAAATCGATTATTGACAGACTTCAGTTCAATCGAGATGGACAGATCTTGGGCCTGTATTCTGGCTTCTCCAAACCCTGTCATGCTAAGGAGCACTTTGGTTCCTCAATAAATATGACAATGGCGCTTTTCACTAGTTTGAACAGGTTTTAGCGCTGGCAATGTGACCAAATTTAATTTTAGATCGCTAAGTTGGTCGGACCCAGATTTGCAGCATGATCAGGAACATCCAAACACCTGCCATAATCAGGGTAACGCGGGTAAATGTATCACCAGCTCGTGAACCAAACGGGCTTGATCCACCAGAACCACCCAGTGCTCCAACCAAACCGCCTCCACGACCTCGTTGAATCAAGATCAATAGAATCATAACCACACTGGTAATGAAGATAAGAACGCTTAATAAGTTGGAAAGAAATTCCACGTTACTGAACCTCGACTAGCCAACAATAAACGGGTACCGTTGCTATAATAGGGTTTAGAGATAAAGAGTGAAGATGAAGGAGTTTTATACTTCTCACGCAGCTTTCATGCCTAATCTCACATTGGTTTAATTGACTTGGGTTATCATGTCGTAGATGATATTAATGAGAGGATTGGAAAATGAAGATTCTACTTGCCGAAGACTATTATCCGCTAGCCAGGGCTTTGAAACAGGCACTGGAAGAAGAGGGTTATGCAGTTGATTGGGCCAAGGATGGAGAAGAAGCTAACATTAAGGCACGTGGGATGCCTTACGATGTTGTTGTTCTAGATGTCATGCTGCCCAAAGTTGATGGCCTTACTCTTTTGCAGGGTTGGCGAAAAGATGGCCTCAGTTGTCACGTGATCATACTTACCGCAAAAGATCAATTACCAGAAAAAGTGAAAGGTCTGGATCTTGGTGCTGATGATTACCTGACTAAACCATTCGAGATGGATGAATTATTGGCGAGAATCCGTGCACTTATTCGCCGCGGTCATCAGGTTAAAGATCCGATCCTTCGTATTCATGATCTGGAAATAGATTCTGCTGCTCGCAGCGTAAAACGCAGTGGAAAACGTATTCACCTGACACCACGTGAATACGCGCTCTTGGAATTCCTTGCATTCCACAGAGGCAAAGTGGTCACTCGACCCATGATCTGGGATCACTTATACGACGAAGAAGACGAGAATACATCCAATGTAGTTGATGTATACATTCGATACCTCCGAAACAAAATCGACAAGGGTTTTGAAAAGCCATTGATTCTCACACGCTGGGGCGAAGGATACATGTTGCGCGGTGATGATGACGATGATGTCATTGTCAATACCGAGGAGTTGCCGAAGTGAGGTCAATACGAGTTCGCCTTCTGTTAATGCTCTTGGCGCTGGTGACCTTTGTGGTTGGCGGTTTGTCGTGGTATGTATATGAGCAGACCAATTATCTGCTGCAAGCAAAAGAGTTGGCAACTGCTGAATTATTGCGTAATCAGTGCGAAAAGCGCTGCAAGGATTACCGCGATCAATTCCAGGATAGAATGATCCATCAGGCAGAACGTATCGGCAGACAGGTCTACGAAAAAGTTGAGTTGTCCCCTGTCTTGCCCATGATAACTCCTTTACAGACTACACATATTCTGGGGTCACTTGCAACGGCATTGGCAAATCCAGATCTATCAGCCAATTACCTGGCTGCGATGGCTCAAGCTTCGAGCTCACAGAATTCACGAGTTTTTTTTCACTTCTTCGCTAAAAGAACGATTGTTCTACAGGATCGAGTACTGGATGGAGATGAATACTATTACATCTCAACCCAACGCGCCAGTGTCCGTTCGGATAATCTGCCAGAAGATTGTTTTGTGCCGGAGTTATCTCGAACATATCAACTGCAGCATTATGAACCCATGGTCAATGAACAGTTGCTGAGTTGTGGTAAACGATTCTGTATGGTAACCCTTCGCCTGCCTTTGGCTTATGAAACCATCGTTACAGGTGGTTTGGCGATGGGGAGAATTCCTCCGTTACGCCGTTCTGCAACAAGCTTCGATCGTACTATTCCACGTTCATCCGCATCTATGGTTATTCAGGTAGCTAGAGTTACAGATGCACGCGATTCAATGATTGCGTCATTTCGCGAGGAAACTGGAAGGGAACTAGCTGCACTGAGGCAAGAGTCAGAAAAGGTACGCAAGGATACATTGAATAGGCTGATACTCATTTGTCTGGCAACTATCTCTCTTTGTGCATTGGCGATTACCTGGTTGAGTCGAGCCAGTCTCGCTCCGTTGGTCAATGTAGCTGATGCAGTAACAGATCTGACTCCTCGCGACTTACGATTGAAATTACATGGTAAAGAAATCGATCCTGATAAGCTACCGGAAGAATTATCTCCTATTGTGATGCGTTTGCAGGAATCACTTGATTCACTGGAGCATGCCTTTGCCAGAGAAAAACGTGCCACCGCTGATATTTCCCATGAGCTTCGAACGCCGCTGGCAGCATTGATGACAACTGCTCAAGTATCATTGCGTAAGCCGCGTACGCCTGAAGAATATAGAGCAACCTTGAAACAGTGTGTTGAAACTGGAACTCATATGACAACGCTAGTCGAACGATTACTGGTGTTGTCTCGACTTGATGCCGGGGTTGATCCGATCAAGAAAGAAGAAATAGATATCGTTGAACTGGCAGGGCAGTGCGTCGATATGCTCAGGCCTTTAGCTGACCAGCGACAAATCAGTATCGAACTGGACGTTGATGAGTCTGCCAGCAATCTGAGTCCGCAAATCTCTGATGCTGGCAAGTTGCGTGAAATTCTGCTCAATCTGATTGATAATGCAGTTCACTATAATCGAGAAGAAGGCCAGGTAACGGTAAGGCTCAGTGCTTCTTCAAAGTCGTTAATAATTGAAGTCATCGATACTGGCATGGGCATGAGCGAGGAAACCAGGCAGCATTTATTCGAACGCTTTTACCGTGCAGATCCATCACGGCAATCCGCAAGCGTCAATGCAGGATTGGGGCTGGCCATTGTTAAAGGCTACGTCGACTTGTTTGGTGGAACAATCAGCGTGACTAGTGAAGAGGGCAAAGGAAGCACATTCAGGATTACACTTCCGAAAACTAATAGTTGCATACCTGTTACCGCATAGGTAACGAATTAAATCGAGCGATACTGAACAGCTGCTTCGTTTCTTCGCGGCACTTCCCATCAAGCAGTTCTAGAAGCATTTCACCGATTACTGGCGCAAACTTGAATCCGTGCCCTGAAAATCCACATGCCAGGGCAACGCGTGAATCGTTGGGATAAGAATCAATGACGAAATGTCGATCGGGGCTGAGCGTATAGATGCAAATGGCATGGTGGCTTAACGGCGATTCAGCCAGGGCTGGTAGATGTGCTCTCAGGAAACGCCGAACAGGTATCAGATCTTCGGTAAATAGCTGACGATCAACATCACTTGGAGAATGCAGTTCAGGCGCTCCATAATGTTGTGCCACCTTTACACCAACACCAGCATCACTCGGCAATCCATAAAAGCTGCCGTGAGGCGTATCAAGGATGAAAATAGGAAACTCAGGTGAACGAAATTTCTCTTCCTGATCGGTTGGTGGTGTAAACCACAATTGGACCTGTCGCATGATTCGCAACGGCAATCTTAACGAATTAAGCAGTCGGGATGCCCAGGGACCAGAGGTTATGATCAATTGATCGGTGGTATAGAGTGACTTAATGGTCCTTACTTCCACATGACTCTTATGACAATTCCATTCAATAACCTCTTCCTGATTATGTAGCGAGGCTCCAAGTTTCCTGGCAGAATCAAGCATTGCGTCGACACATTTCTCCACCACGAGCCAGCCAGCCCTGTTCTCAACGACAGCGCAGTAGTCATCTTCCACCCGTAGGGCAGGGAAGTTCAGTTGAATTTGTTTTGCATCCCAGATTTCATGATCGAGATGATGAGCTTTTGCAGCGTTCAATGTGCCGACAATTATCTCACTGGTAGATATTCCAATGTTGGCACATCGAGTTCGAAATAGAAGTTGCTGTTGTGTGGATTGCTCGAGCGATTCCCAACGCTGGAATGCCTCTTTGACCAAAGGCACATACCCCGGATGTTCGTAGTAAACTTCTCGTATGATGCGACTTTGTCCATGTGAACTGCCTTGATCGTGCACCAAATTGAACTGTTCGAGGCCGAGAACTTTCTTGTCTCGTTGTGCTGCAGACCAGGCAGCAGCTGATCCCATTGCACCTAAACCGATTATTATCAGATCAAAATGTTTCTTCATAGTTTCGTAATTTCTTTATATGCCCTAGATTACCTAGACTCTGATCAAGGTTTAGTAATCGTCAACACTCGCTGTCATAATCGCTACGTTCGGCAAAAGTTCTCCGCTTTGACATGCCGATAGTGCCAGAGACGCTGTATCGAATGCATCGATACTGCTAGGGACTGTTACAAGTCCATGCAAACAGACAGTGGATCATTGTCGGGTTTGCCAGGGGCTTCTTATGCATTCTTCGATGACAGTTCAGCAATTTGGTTCGCAGGGTAACCGCACCACACGGAAGTGGACTACCTACGTTTCCGCATTGCCTTTGTTGTCATTGACTCTCGTCCTGGTACCTGCCATGGCAGGTGATCCACCAGTTCGATCTCAGGGTACCAGAATTGTTCAGCCACTGGTAGTACAAGCTGGATATCAGGAACAGAAGCCTCCAGTCAAAAACGATAAGACAGGTACGCCACCTTCGAAGACTGAAACACCTTCTAAAGATAGTCAACAGGGTCCTGGTAATCAGGGATTGCCGGAACCACCAAAATTTCCAAACTTGGATTCGAAAGTTCCGGAAGTTGCTCCTCGAGTCGAGAATCAGGATAAGGCAAAACAACCTGATATCTTTGCTCCTCGCACCAGGCTTAATGCGATGGATGCACCGATAGGAAGCACGCCTAAGCCAGATCAGAAAACACTCGATAAGTATCGAACTTACGTTGAGAGCATAGATGATCCAGACAATACTCTGGAACTCGTTATAGGTCGCCCACGCATTCTGCAGTTGAAACAGGCGCCGGTGAAATATCAGGCAGTTGATCCTGCTATTGCAGACATCGAGCTTATCAAGGAAAGCAAAGACAGAGCGTTCTTTGTTCTTGGCAAGCAAACGGGTACAACGGTTATCGCACTCTTTTTTGCTGATCCAGCACAGCCAGATAAGTTCAAAGTGTTGAATTACCTGGTTCGAGTGGTGCCCGATCCTGAAGCGAAAACACGAATCGAGCGGGTATACAAAGCTCTTGAGGATGAAATCAATCGGGCATTTCCCGATAGTGTGGTTAAGTTGTGTCTGATTGGAGACAAACTGGTTGTTTCGGGCCAGGCTAAGGATATTAATGAGGCCTCCAAGATACTGGCAGTCGTTCGCGAACAAGCACCTCAACAGACACCACCTACCAGAATTCCTGTTGATCGCATCGATGTTACACTCAATACTGATCCAACGAATCCTGATCAGACCATTGCTCAGGGATTGCAGAACTTTGTTCTGTCAGGCAATGCGAACATTATAAACTTGTTGCGAGTTCCAGGTGAACAACAAGTGATGCTGCGAGTTCAGGTGGCGGAAGTGCAGCGTAATGCACTGCGTAGCATCGGAATGGACTTTGCCATTTTGAATAATGCGCGTGATCCGGTGCTGATTCAACGTACTGGAGGATTACTTGCCGGGAATAATGCCTTTGGACAAGGTGCTAATATCGGTGCATCCATTGATGGTGGCTCTGTCATCCTGGCTATGAATGCCTTACGTCAGATGGGCTATGCCAGGACACTGGCTGAACCTTGCCTTGTTACTTTGAATGGTCAAGCTGCAACTTTCCAGGCAGGTGGTGAAGTGCCGTTGCCTGTAGTCGCTGGAAATTCAGTTGCAGGATTACAGGGTGTTAATTATCGGCCATTTGGTGTCTCGCTGAATTTCACTCCAATTGTCTACGATAAGGATCGCATCAGGCTAACCGTTAATGCTGAAGTGACCGCACTTGGTCGTGATGCAAATAACCAAGCTTTTACCAATAATGCTCCTGGACAAGTGCAGGTACCAGCTCAAATTAATTCACGTCGTTTCACTAATGTGGTGGAATTGCGGGAAGGACAAACACTGGCCGTGGCAGGCTTAATATCCAACAATTTGCAGACTCAGGCGAACCGCATTCCACTTTTTGGCGACATTCCGCTTATTGGCCGTGCATTCGGCTTTGATGCAATTAATTCCACGGAGCAGGAACTGGTGTTCCTGATTACACCAGAACTAGTGCATCCGATGGAACACAACGAAGTTCCACCATTACCTGGTTACAACGTATATGAACCAGGCGATACTGAATTCTACTTGTTAGGTCGCCTGGAGAGCCGTCGTCGTGAAGATTACCGAGCTGGTGCCCGGACAGATATTCATCGCATGTTGAATTATCGAAAAGGTCAGGATCAGTACATCACAGGGCCTTATGGCTCCAGTTCATCACCAACGATGGTCAATCCCGTTCCCAATAATGTGGTTTTGCCTTCGCAATCGGCGCCAAGCTTGCCGCCACCTGCGGAGAATAAACCCACACCACCCCGCTAACCACCAGGAGCAGCCATGAACAGGAAAATGCATAGCGCTCTATGGGTTGGATTGACGGGCATCAGCCTGGTAGCAGGTTGCACCAGTTGCGATGCGAATCGTTTTGATGAGATAGAATCGGGAGCCATTCCTGAACCGCCTTACATGACAGTCCGAAGGCCATTCGAAACTCAGGCAGGCAAAGCAGAGGTTGATGACTTTGTCTTTTATCGCCATGAATTCTACATGGATGGCAAGGATCTGGGGCCATACGGGCAATATCACCTGAGACTCATCGCTAATCGATTGAATCAAGTGCCTTTCCCCGTGTTGATTCAAGCTGTGCCTGATCCACGAATGAACGAGCAACGCCGACAGACTGTGGTAGCTGCTTTGAAAAAAGCAGGGTTTGAAGACATTGATTCTCGTGTGATCATCGGCTTCCCGGAAGCTGAGGGCATGGGTGGAGACGAAGCTGAGAGAGTCAATGCCTCGCTGCCACAAGCTGGAACAGGTGTTAATGGCAATGGAGGCTTGTTCCGAAACAACGGCTTCCAGGGTAACAATACTTACAACAACGGATTGTTTGGCAACCAACGGGGTAATTTCTTCCGCGGTGGATTTGGGTTTCCTTTCTTCTAACTGACAGAAGCATTCTGGCCATGCGGTGGGGACTGTTTGGCTGGAAGGGATGACATCGTTAGATTCAGAGCGGGAATCACATAAGGAGAAAGACCATGGGACGGTGGTCTCGTTTCGCCTGGGTAATGGGAGTGACTGCATCGTTGGGGTGTGCAACCCCTTCTTTACAAAATGGTTTGCTTAATTCACAGACATTAAGCGAAAAGCCGGTTCCAGAGGTAGCTTCGCATAACATTGTGCCGACAGTTACTGCTGCACCCGTCAAAGATCCTGACCTTGCGCCAGAAAAAGCAGCTAAGTTATGCATAACAACTGGCGAAGAACTCGAAAAGAATGGTCATTATGACAAAGCCATTTATCAGTACGAACTGGCATTAAAGCATCAACCTCGAATGCCTGGAGTTCAGAAAAAACTAGCTGCTTGTTATGCTGGACAGAAACAATTTGAAAAGTCGGTCACTTTATATCAAAAGGAACTGGCACAGAATCCCAAAGATGCAGATATCCTGAACGACTTGGGTTACACCTATTACGAGATGGATGATTTCAAGAATGCAGAGAAATATTTAAGGCAAGCCATCGCTCTCAAACCTGGAATGCAGAGAGCACATGGCAATCTTGGATTAGCTCTGGGTAGACAGATGAGATGGAAGGAATCGTTGGAGGCTTTCAAGAAGGCAGGCTCGCCTGCTGTTGCACAAGCTAATCTTGCTGCCATGTATCTGATAGCTGGCGAGCATGAACAGGCAAGAAGTTCCTGTAACATTGCTTTAGGTTTAGACCCTACGTTGAAATCTGCCAAGGAACTGCTGGCGAAACTCGACAGCATGCCTGATGAATCGGAGAAAACTATTCAACAGGCTGAATCCAGGCTGACAGAACCTCCCGCTACTAAACCTTCCGTTACTAATGGTGAATTGCTTCCAGCGCAGGCCATTCAGTTACAAAAGCCTGTACGACGCGGGATTTCTGCTAATTCCAGCAATGCTTTCAAACCTGTAACTCAATGACTTTCGCTTGACAGATAACCTTATCCGGCTATTCTCCGCAGTCCTGTTATGATTGCGGAGATTTTGTTTGTTTCGTCGTAATTCATTATGGATTTCAAGTTGCTGGTTGTTCGTCTCCCTTTTGACGATAGCTGGATGCACAGGCATTGGTGTACGTCCCGCTGGAGAACGTACGATATTTGATAACTGGATGCAGAATCTTGGCCAGAATGAAGATATTTCTGTTCGAACTCGACAAACTCTCAGGCAACTCGATCTCGAAACGCTTTATGATGATGATCCTTTTAAGTGTTATTTGAAATTGATCAGCATTACGCCCAATGATGCACCGCCAGATCAGGTGTTTGCCCTGGCTGAACTCAGTTTCAAGTTCGGAAGGGAAACAGAACTTCAGCAGCAGACCTATTCCTGCCAATATTATTATCTTTGTGCCGGGTATTCTTATCACTATCTGTTTGGGCTGATTAAAGAAAGCAATGCACAGGCAGTCCTGCAGACTTCAACGCAGCCTCGTCTGTTGCCCTTTAATTGCTTTGATCCACGATTCAGGCTGGCATGCGAATTGTACAATCGCTCGCTGGAAAAGTGCGTACGAAACGTCCAAAGCCAGGGCAAACTTGACTCGAGGCAGGAAATTAAACTGACCACCTACGATGGTGGCACTTTTGAAGTAAAGGTCAACCACCACGGCTTCAATTGGAAGCCGGAGGAATTTGGCCCGATGTTATTCTGTAACGATTACGAAGTTACCGGTCTTGATAACAAGTACCGAGGTTATGGCTTGGGTGTACCCATGATTGGTTCGCGAATTTCACCGGAGAATCGGCCGGGCGATACCAGTCAGCAGGCTGGAAATTATTTTAAAGCGGTACACTTTCCCGTAACTGCTATACTCCGTTTTGATGGTGGTATCACGGAGTTGGCTCACGCCCGCATGGGTACTCTTGAACTGCACAATCCATTAACGTTCCAGGCAATCAACATTGCAGGCTACTCGATGCCCATGGAAACGGATTTGACCACGCCTTTAGCGTATTCCTTGGAAAAAACCGATCTTGCATCACTGGCATACAAGGGATTTATCTTCGCAGACGAAGTCGATAGACAGGCAGGCATCTACATGTTCGAACCGTATCAGAAAGGAAAAATTCCTGTATTGATGGTACATGGCTTGCTTTCATCACCCCTAACCTGGGCACCTCTGTTTAATGATCTGCAAGCAGACCCCTATCTTCGTGAACACTATCAATTCTGGTTTTATCTTTATCCAACGGGCAATCCGTTCATGAATACGGCTGCCGAACTGAGGCAATCTCTGAAGAAAATGCGGCAGGAGGTAGACCCAGACAATAAAGACAAGGCGTTGGATGAATTGGTGCTGGTTGGCCACAGTATGGGAGGTTTGATCGGTAAGTTGATGACGATCAATGGTGGTGATGATTTCTGGAATGTGGCCAGCAACAAGTCTCTTGATGAATTGCAGCTGAAAACGGATACACGTGAACAACTGACTCAGGTTTTTTATTTTAATGCAGTCCAGGATGTAAAACGAGTTATATTCATGGGTACACCGCATCGTGGTTCAAAGCTGAGCCCTACGCTCCTTGGAAAGATTGGCAAGAAACTGGTGCGATTGCCTGAACAGATGACTGCCACAGTTCAGGAAATCATGGAGAAAAACCCTCAAGCATTAAAGCAAGCCGCTAATGAATCCTTTACCAGTATTGATCTGCTCGATCCAGAATCGCCTGCTTTGCAGGTGCTTTATCAGCGCAAACGACCAGAAAAGGTACACTTTCATTCCGTGGTCGGCGTGATCAAGAAGAATCATTTCTTCCAGGAATTACGAGATGTTCTCAATTGGGATGATGCACCGGGCGACGGTGTCGTACGATATGATAGTGCGCACCTCAGGGATGCTGAATCAGAATTGGTGGTGCAGGCTGATCATATGAAGGTCCACCATCATCCCAAGGCAGTTCAGGAAGTCAGACGTATTCTTTATCAGCATCTGAACTCCATCAAGGATAATAATCCTATTCAACAGGTAGAGTACAAAACGCCTTCAAAATGAAGAAATAAGTTCTGTCAGGTTGTCACCAGCCAGCTTACTGTGTTATGATGCCAAGCATTCATGGTGCAAGCAGGGTACAGACATGCTGAAAATCCATGTTATCATACCTGTTTGTATCTCTTTGCAACTCTTGGGCTGCGAGCAGAAATCTACACCAACTTCAGCTATATCGAAGCTAGCTATCACACAGTCAGTATCAGGCGGTAAGTCTGATCCTTTTGATGAGATAAAAACCCAGAAAAGCCGCAAAGATCGAACGGTTGACAACACTGAACAGCAAGCGCAGATTAAGCAATTGCTTGAAAAGGTGCAGACTGCAATTGCGAAGAAAGATTACTCCAATGCTGAAGTGTTGCTGCAGCAGGTGTTACAGCTAGACCCCACCAATCTGTCAGCAGGCAAAGCACAACGCCAGATAAATTTGGATAAGAACAAACAGGTCGCAGACAACGAAAAAACAGTAAGTGTAAAAAAGAAAAAGCAAGCAGAAGAATTAGCGAAGAAAAAGGAAGAATTTGCAAGTCTCATGAAAGAGGGCAAGGAGGCGCTGGCTGCCGAAGATTACGAACAGGCTGCCAATGCTTTTTCAGCAGCACGAAAGTTGAACCCCGAAGATGCAGATGCTGCTATGTATCTGGGTATGGCAAAGCGTGATCAGGAACGCGAAAAAGCCGAGGTGATTCAGAAGGAAAAGGAAGCAGAAGAACAGAAACAGCAGGAAGCACGAGCTGCACAGGAAGAAAAAAATAAGCGAATGAAATCGGACGAAGAACTGAGAGTCAGACTGAAAGCAGATAAAGAGCGAGCAGACGCCCTGAAAAAGTTGAATCAACAACAATTCGATCAGCACATGACAGTGGCTAAAAACGCAATGCATGAGAAGAAGTACGCCGATGCAATATCCGCCTTGGATAAGGCGCTACAACTCTTACCCGAAGATAAACCTGCGAAAGAACTTCAATCTCAAGCGCGAAAAGAACTTGAAGCATCGAAGAAAAGGAACTGAATTATCGCTGCTTCGATTATTTTGCACCAAGTAAATCAAGAGCAACTGCACTCATTGCCTGCACGCCAGTTTGAATGGAAGGTGCCGGTACAGGTGCGTAGAGATCTGAATGCATGCTCGGTAATGGCATCCCGGTTTTTCGGCTATTTGCAACTTTGTCTGGATCGCTGGTACCAAGGAAGAACATGAAAATAGGTGATCCGCCATCGCGACTGTAACGGCTGAAATCCTCACCCCCCATTTTGGGTGGAATCACATACACATTTTTCTCGCCAAGCACCTTGTTCATGGCAGCAACGCTGCGAGTTGTCAGGGCAGGGTCGTTATACATGCTGGGTGTGAATTCTGACTGTTCAACATGTACAACTGGCTCTGGTGCGCGTGCTGCCAGTGCAGCGGCTTTGGCAATACGTTCGATTCCATCGAGCAGATTCTTTCTGACCGAATCCTTGAAGCTGCGAACGGTAATCTGCAATTTCACTTCAGGCGGGATGATATTATGCTTACTACCGCCGTGGAAGGAGCCTACGGTTACTACAGCGGAATCGAGTGGATCGGTTTCACGACTCACAAGCGTTTGTAAATCAATCACGATTCGTGAAGCTATAACGATTGGATCAATGGCATTGTGAGGTGCTGAGCCATGTCCACCTTTACCTTTAACGAGAATGTCAACGCTATCAACATTGGCCATTGCCATACCAGAGGTGTAACCAACCTGACCATGTGGCAGCATACCGTCGCTATGCAGGGCGATGCAGAAATCAGGCTTGGGGAAGCGTTTGAACAGACCGGCATCGAGCATGGCCTTGGCGCCTAGGCCACGTTCTTCAGCAGGCTGCCCGATCATTACCAGAGTGCCTTTCCACTTGGATTTCAGATCGCATAACACCTTAGCAGTTCCAAGCCAGCAAGTCATATGAATGTCGTGGCCACAGGCATGCATAACACCCACTTCTTTGCCTTCTGCGTCACGTACTTTTACGGTGCTTGCATAAGGCACTCCAGTCTGTTCAATGATTGGAAGAGCATCCATATCAGTGCGAATCAGAAGAGTAGGGCCTTCGCCATTTTTCAAAACTCCAACAAACCCGAAGCCACCTTTCTCAGTGCCGATCTGATCGGTTACTTCAAAGCCAAGTGCCCGTAAAGCGTCAGAGAGCTTTTTGGCTGTACGCAATTCTTTGGTCGACAATTCAGGATTGCGATGCAGATCATAATAGACCTGTTCCAGATCTTTCAAATGGACAGCTGTTTTGCTGGCAACTTCCTGTTGGAGCGTCTCTTTGCCTGAATGGTATGCAGTAACAACCAGAGTGCAGGCAAGGAATAAGAATGCGACAAAACACAAGGTACGCAAACGCATAAACGCCTCAATAAATGGGGTGTATGCATTTGATGTAGAAGGTTATCGCTGTTTGTGCAGCCAACAAAATAAAAAAGAGCGGGCGATGGGACTTGAACCCACGACAGCCACGTTGGCAACGTGGCGCTCTACCACTGAGCTACGCCCGCATTCGTCGTAACGAAATTATAGAATCGTCATCATGACAAGCAAGAGTTCAAAGAAATTCTGGTTACTTCAACCAGCTTTTCTCGTTTCCTGAGGTTTGACATACAATTCGAGCGCCAGGTTCATTTCATTCTTCAAAGATTCAGTTGCTTTGACTTTGGATTTTGCAGGATTCAGGCAATGCAGGTCGTTCCATTCTTCACCCTTGTAATTCCATTGCCTTACGTAAAAATCCCCATCTTCATCCCAAAGCAGGGGAAAAATGGCGCATTGAGCTGGTTTGTACTTGAGAGAATCGCCTTCTACTGCCCCCATTTTGTGAAGGGTACAGCCCTCATTGAAAAACACGCACCAGCCATCCACCACAGGTGCCATGTAAAGCCCTGCTCGCTGACGTTGTGTCACCAGACCATTGTCTTCAATTATCCGCCGGGCTTTATCTTTCAGCAAGGGAAGCAAGGTTGATAGTTTTCGTCTGATTTTCTGTTGTTCCTGATCTGTCAGTCCCGGTCGGCCATTCGTGCAGCAATCACCTTCGCAGCCTCGGCCAAAGGTGCAATCGAAGGTGGCGGTTTCTGCGTTGAGTAATGGGAGTGAGTATTTGGAAGAAGTTTCCAGTTGTTGACCTTTCATAGTCTTCTGTCACTTTCCTGCACATTAAATTAGGGCACACTTCGAACATCTCTAGTAACTAATCTTCGACAGATGGGAAAGACCAGTATGATGAAAAATGCAAGGAGAAAAAATGCCTGAATTACCTGAAGTTGAAACGGTAGTAAGATCACTCAGGCCAAAGCTGGTCGGGAAGTGGATAAAAACAGTCAGACGCGGCAGACACCAACTCAGGAAACCCTGGTTAGCCCAATGGACCCAGCAAGTTTCTGACACGAAGATCGTTAGCATGGAACGACGTGGAAAATGGATTTTGCTTAAGCTATCACAGGAAGGTTGTCACCTGGTGGTTCACCTCGGCATGACTGGGCGATTGCTGGTCTGTAATAGTATTGAACAAGTATTGTCGCATACACACCTGGTATTTCCACTGGCCGGCGGTGATGAAGAACTGCGCTACGTTGACCCTCGCCGTTTTGGAAGCGTGCGGCTTTGTCAGGTAGTTGATAACCATCGCTTTCCTGAAGAATTACAACTCGGAATAGAGCCGTTTGGAAAATACTCAAAGCAACTGGAGGAACGATTTCTGGCCAGCAATCGATCACTAAAAGCCATTTTGCTGGATCAATCTGTTATGGCTGGGGTTGGGAATATCTATGCAGATGAGGCACTTTATCGTGCCAGACTCAATCCGGAATGGCGTGGTAACTCTCTCACCTCGAAACAGGTTCGGATATTAGTTTCAGCGGTACAACAAGTGTTGCAACGCGCTATCGATGCTCATGGTTCAACAATTTTGAGCTTTTACTATGGTGATGGCGAAGCAGGCGGATTCCAGAATGAATTCAAAGTCTATGGCCGTAAGGACTTGCCCTGTTATCATTGCGGTACGCCCATTCAGCGAACAAAACTGAGTGGGCGATCGACACATTGGTGCCCGAAATGCCAAAATCAAACAAACAGATAGATGTTCTGCCTGCGATTATTTATGCTGGCTATTATCAGGGGCCGTAGCTCAACTGGGAGAGCGCCGCGTTCGCAATGCGGAGGTTGAGGGTTCGATCCCCTTCGGCTCCAATTTATCTTCCAAGATAATTCAGAATAATTTTGATATCCTGATTGCCTTGCGGTTCAATAACCAGTCGCAGTTTGCTGTCACGTTCACTGCTGTAACTGCGATGCACTTCGGTTTCCATGATAAGCGGGCTGATAAGCAAGTTTCGAAAATTCTCATCCGTTTCAGCCACATTGGGCATCAGTCGATTTCGATCCAGCACAGGGTCTTTTTCGACAATCACTTTATAACGTCCAGGTGGAGCGCCATCTCCTGGCATGGATGTTGTAAATGAGAATTTTCCTTCACTGTCAGTTTTTGCATGAGGACGTACACCTGCTTCATTGCCTTCAGGAATGAGTCGGATCGTGGCATCCGCGATCGGCTTATCAAGTAGATATAGTGTGCCACTTGCAAAAACAGGGCCTTTTTTATCTGTGTTGGGAGCTCCTGGGTTCCAAAACACAGCAGCAATTACCGCAGCCACCATGCCGAGTAACACGAGAGCAGAACCCCATTTAAGGATGGAAAGTCGCCAGTTCCAGAGAATTTCCCTGGTTGACATACGTCGGCGAACGGCCATGCCAGCAGGTACCACAGGCATGGCGGTAACGCCTACACCTGGTGGTGGTTGATAAGTGGCAATTAAAGCAGCCATCTTGGGATCAACCATGCCAGCTTTACCAGGCTGTTGCTGTGGATCCTGTAAGGCAGTTAGTCGTTCTTTGAGTTGTGTAAGAGTCAATCGTTGTGCGGGATCTTTATGCAGGCAGGAATGCAGAATGCCTGCCAGTGCTTCTCCAGCCAGCCGCCAATGATTCAGCGCCGGGTGAGGAGTGGCAAATAAGGCTAAACAGGCTACTTTAGCAAGTGAGTAGACATCAGATGCTTCACTGGCTGGTACAGCCAATTCACCAATTTGTTCTGGGGCTGCATAATCGAGCGAATTACTGAGCGTGCGACCGAAGGTTGTCTGCCCAAGGTGAGAAGGATTCGATATGGGGTATTCGTAAAACTCGCGTTTGAGGGGTAAGCCAAAGTTGGTCATGACCCCTGAGTAGCCACTGACTTTTCTGCGAATGAGGACATAATCTGGTCGAATATTGCGATGCAAAACGCCAGCGGTATGTGCAGCTTGCAAGCCTTCAACCAGGCTTTGGAAAAGCGGCAGGAAATCCTTTGGGGAAATGACACCACTTCGCTGAACATATTGTTCCACAGTACTCGCTTCATACAGCAATGAAACTACAAAAGGCCGTTGACCGTCTGGTGTTGCATGGCCTGTGCCCCGGATGGGAAGAATTGACCGATGGTTCACTGTTGATAATTTCTTCTGGTCGTCGAAGATTTCCGAGAGCGTTCGATCCACATATCGCAAATCGAGAGTTCGAATGAACAAATCTTCTTTTTGCAGTGTGGTACGTGTAGTGCAGCGAACCGTGATGCCAATAATATCGGAATAAACAATCTGTTCGGGATCAAATCGCTCCAATTGAACCGGGGAAAATCTGCGAGGAGATAACCCCGCTGCATAGCGTAATTCCACGCTGGCATCGGAAAGATTCGGTCGTTCCAATGCAGAGCGATAGGCATGGTATCGTGCCAGGGCCTGCTGTTCGGTATCTTTATGGATTTGCGACAGCGCCATAAAGTTTCGTTGAGCGTTTTGAAATTCACCGACTGAAAATTCCAGACGAGCCAGGATATCGAGCAGGGTTGGTATTTTTGCCTGTAATGCCTTTGATTTGCTGCGTATCTGATTGGTCCAGGCTCGTGTGAGTTGTCGATCCAGAATATCGCCCAGCGGCATAATCATGACTGGTAATGTGCCTTGCAGAGGTACTTCCAGGCGTTCCCCTGTCTGTACGATTGACTTGGCCAGTTCGTTAACATCCGGATTTCCAACTAAAGCGAGTTCGTAATCCAGCCCGGGATGACCGGTTGATACGGCGATCGACTTATTCTGGCCTGGCTGTGGGTTGGCCACCATACTCATAGTTCATCGTACCTCGATGCAGTTAATGCAGGTTTTTACCCGGTTGATGTCTTCCAGGCTCTGCCAGTTGTTCCAATCGATCTACTCGTTGATGCATCTGTTCAAGCGGGATTTCATATGGTTCCATATCGGGAGGAAATGGCCATTTGTTTCCCATATAGCTCATCAAAAGGAATACTCCCATAGCGGCAGCGAGTGAATAACTGATAATAGAACCAATCATCCCTGCTGCCACGGCAAACAAAGCATGTCCATATCCAATGTGACGAGGCAACCGGTTGCCCCGTTCCAAACCAATCAGGCCATAAACCACTGCAACCGGCCCCAAAAATAATCCAGCTATGGGTAACAGGCCGAATATCGAATAATAATAGCCGAGCAGAGCAGGCTGATTACGTGTGGGAATAACGTGATCTATCGAATGATTGATCACTTCACTACGCGTGGCAGGAGTTTTCATTGGCACTGGCTCTGCCATGATCGATTCCTGAATTCAAAATCAGTAAAATTGATTGTACAGTTCACAGGGCAATTCTGAATACCCGGTACAGGACATTCGAATAACAGTTTTCAGTTCTTCTGTTTTAACAGGAATGAATTTAATTCACTCAATTTGTCAGTATTGATCAGATCGACATTCAATTCATGCAGCAGTTGCCATACTGTTTCATGTTCGGGAGTAGCCCAGAACCGTACTTTACGTTTGTGTTTGTGAGCCTGTTTCACGATATTATCGAGTTTTTGTTTATCAGATGGAGAAATGGGTTGCAGACCACTCCATCGAATCTGTGTTTGCCAGTTATCGCTGATGACCGGCATCAAATGAGTTGGTACCGTGCTTGATAAGTCGCTCAATCGGCCATCGTATGCAGCAAACCGGGGTGATTGATTTGCCAACTCCTGAAGAGCGGGGCGGGATCCCGAAAGAATAACTGTTACCGCACGCTCAGTGACTTTACCATTGCGCACCTCGGTCAGGATTTCTGAATACTTTTCCAGGAGGCGATGCAGTACGGGATAAGTTGTAGAGGCAGGTGTCTTCAGATCAATAAACAGGTAGATTGTCTTTGGTGAGCCAGCCGATTTGAGAAAGATAGATCCATGATTTTTCCTGGCTAGTTCTCGGAGCGGATTCAAGTAGAGAGCTTCGAGTGTTCGCTCAGATTTAAGCTCTTGCTTGGTATGACCTAGCAGCAGAGCATTGTTTTCGCCAAGGAATATATCTGCTTCAACAGAACAAAATCCTTGTTCCAGAGCATCGAGCAGTGGCTTTGAGTGCAGATAATCATTGTGGGCATGTGCCTGCTTAAGTGGCACAACTTCTTGCCCCTGCATTGAAATACAGACCAACAATGTGAGCCAGAGTAACATCTAACTCTTGCCCAATTCAGAAGCTCTTGAGGCTGCTGCCAGCACTGCATCCATCATGCTACATCGCACAGCGCCGCTTTCCATGGCATGCAGTCCAGCAATGGTGGTACCACCCGGGCTTGCAACCATGTCTTTCAGCATGGCTGGATGTAGTCCGGTTTCAAGCAACATCTTCGCCGTGCCATAAACCGTTTGAGTGGCAAGCAGATTTGCGACATCACGGGAAAGTCCAGCCCTTACGCCTCCATCTGCCAGAGCTTCAATGATGACGGCAATATATGCAGGTCCGCTTGCTGACAAACCTGTAACTGCATCAATCAGGCGTTCGGGCAGTTCAACTGCTTTGCCAAGCGTGTTGAGAATGCGTTGAACCAGTTCAGCATCATCAAAGGTGGCTTTGGCACCCAGGCAGAACCCTGCAGCGCCGGCACCAACTAATATGGGAGTATTGGGCATGACCCTTACTAAACGAGCCTTGCTCCCCAAGATGGCTGAAAGCTGAGTCAGCGTGACACCCGCAGCAACTGACACTACCAGATGTTTGGCAGTCAGCATAGGTTTCAGTTCAAGTAACACTTCCGCCATCACCTGCGGTTTCACTGCCAGGAAGATAACATCGCTGGAATCGACAACAGGTTTGTTCTCAGCGTGAACTTTGACTTGAGTGAGATCTGCGAGCACATCCCGTGCTTCTTCGACGACATCACTGGCAACAATCCGGTCTGCAGTAGTCATTTTCGAACGGAGCAGTGCTTGGATCATGGCCGTTGCCATGCGACCTGCACCAATAAAACCAATACGGGGAAAGTTGCTCTTTTCAGCCATTTCAAATTCTCGCTATGGGTATGAAGTTATAGTGTGTCAATTTCGAAGCCAGTTTCCAGATTCACATGAAGAAAAGTCGTTGCCTTTCAGGTTTATTGTGTCAGAATAGTCGGATTGTCTGCCTTCATTTCTTTATTGGAGTAATGTGATGGGGAAGTTAGGACCAATTTGTCTTGCTGTTTGGCTGATTCTCATGGGTGCCTTACAGGCATTTGACATCAAGTTTGAAAATCGAGATAAGATCATGGGTGCATTGGCCATTATTGCCGGTGTACTTATGCTTGTTTCTTTTCTGCAATAACACTCAATCATTAATGGAGTAAGCCATGCATTGCCTGGTGTTTGCAATCCTGCTTTCTTCGATGGATGCACAATCTTCGATCAACAAGGTTCTGGAAGATTGGCATCAGGCAGCGGCCAAGGCAGATGAAAATGCTTACTTCAATGCCATGACAGAGGATTCCATATATTTAGGTACCGATGCGACGGAACGCTGGAATAAGACAGCGTTCCGAAAGTTTGCTCACCCGTATTTCGCCCAAGGCAAAGCCTGGACTTTTGCAGCATCGCGTCGCGACGTCATGCTTTCAGCCGATGGTAAACTGGCCTGGTTTGATGAGGACTTGAAAACACAGAATCTGGGGCCTGTTCGTGGTTCAGGTGTGTTGAGACTGGAGAAAGACGGTTGGAAGATTGTTCATTACAATCTGTCAGTCACCATTCCAAACGAGAAATTTCCAGCAGTGAAAAAGCTGCTGGATGAAGAAACAAAGAAATAGTCATTTCGCTTCGCTGAGTTTGGCTTCTTTGATTAATTCAGCCAGCTTGAGCACGATGGCTTCTTTGGTTGAGTGTTCACCCTTCGATACCTGTTCGGCCAACTTTTTCAAAATGCCGGCAAGGTTAGTAAGTTCCTTTGTTTGTTTCGTCAATTTTTCCTGGGTGTAGGTACCCATCGTCTTGAGAAAGAAGCCGGGAAGCGAAGCACGATAACCTTCTCCCTCTTTTTTAACGCTGAGAGTTTCTTCGCGCATGCGTTGAGGCTTACCAAAACGTACCAGTGCCTGATGCTCATCTTTGTTGCGAGTCAATTCCAGCAATTCCAGTTGATAGCCTGAAAAAGGATTCAACTCTTGGGCAAAAGGATTGGTAAGGTTGAGTGCAGGCTTTTCGGCTAGTGCTTTGCTGAACGCATCGGAGGCTGTTTGGGCTTCCGACAGTGCTGGGGCCAGTGTGCGAAGTGTTTGACCTGCAGGCCCGCTTGTCAGCCTGGCAATGGCCAGCACGTCCCCCTTTTCAAATGCCTGCCGATATTCGGTTAGTGCTGCTTCAGCACTGCTTGGCAATTTCGCATCCTGAGCCTGTACCGTAACGCAGATAGTAGACATAATCAACAATATCATCATTCCGGCTCCAGGCTGCTGGCTCCTGACTGCTATCTCCATATCTTCCCAACATAGCAGTTTTCGTGCGAAGGGTCATTCATGAAACAGAAGTTGCAGCAATGGCTCAGCGATAAGTGCTTTCACCTCGTGCATGGCCGAAACCTTGTTTACAACACCTGCTGGGAAGACCCCGCACTCGATCGTGTGGCGTTGAAACTGACTAACAACGACACAGTACTGGTGATTACCTCCGCTGGTTGTAATGCTTTGGATTATCTGCTTGCCGGGGCAGGGAGAGTGCATGCCGTCGACATGAATTTCAGACAGAATGCACTCCTGGAATTCAAAAGAGCTGGCATCAAGTATCTGAACTACGAAGATTTCTTTCAACTGTTTGGCCAGGGTAAACATCCCGATATCCGTCAGGTGTATACCGATGCTTTACGCCCTAATTTGCCCAAATGGGCTCAGAAATTCTGGGATCGCCGATTCAAATTCTTCGCAGGGTCAGGCTGGCGTAAGAGCTTCTACTTTCGCGGAACATCTGGCACCTTTGCCCGCATGATCAATACTTATGTTGATCGTGTTGCGAAAGTCAGAGCCGATCTGGAAGACCTTTTCGCTTGCAAAACAGTGCCAGAGCAGGATGAACTCTACCACAAGCGCCTCAAGCCTCGATTCTGGAAGAAATTCATCAAGTGGGCAGTCCGTCGCGATGCTACGCTTTCACTGTTGGGGGTACCGCGACCGCAGCGTTTGCAAGTGGAAAAGTACTACGAAGGTGGCATAGCCAAGTTCATTGAAGATTGCATGGAAGCGGTATTTGCCAAGTTGCCGCTTCATGATAATTATTTCTGGCGAGTTTACCTTACGGGAGAGTACACCAGAGAATGTTGTCCCGAATATCTCAGGGAGGAAAACTTTCACCGCTTGAAGAATGGTTTAATAGACAAAGTGACAACGCATACCACCACAGTCGCTGGCTTCCTGCGGGAGAATGACGTTACGATTTCGCGATTTGTTCTGCTTGACCACATGGACTGGCTAGCCTTTTTCAAACTGCCTTATTTGCGTGAAGAATGGCAGGCCATTGTTGATCGTGCTGCCAGCCATTCCAAGGTGATCTACCGTTCCGGCGGTCTAGAAGTTGATTATGTGGAACCGCTGGAAGTAGAGGTGCAGGGCACGAAATGCAAAATGAAGGAATTGCTGACCTTTCAGCCTGAGTTGGCGAAAGAACTTCATGCCAGGGATCGGGTTCACACCTATGGCAGCTTCTACATTGCGGATCTGAAAGTATGAGTCTCTGGTCCGACCTGAAAGTCCTGTATCATTTGACTCTGTCGCCCGTGCGAGGCAAATCGCATCAGGACCGTCTGGAAAGTTTCTATGGCGGGCAAGCTCAGGACTATGACCAGTTTCGCAAGCGGTTGCTGAAAGGTAGAGAGGAACTCTACTCCAGTATTCCGGTGCCAACTGGTGGCTGCTGGGTTGATGTGGGTGGTGGAACCGGTTCCAATTTTGAGTATTTGGGTGATGCGATCCACCAATTGGGAAGTGGCTTCGTTGTCGATCTGACTCCATCATTGCTGAAAGTTGCGGATGAGAGAATTAAAGAGCGGAAATGGCTCAATATCAAAACGCTACATGCTGATGCTACTGCTTTGATGCTTCCCGAATCGCAGCAGGCAGATGTTGTGACATTTTCCTATTCGCTCACGATGATTCCAGACTGGTTCGCAGCAGTGGATGCCGCCTGGAAAATATTGAAGCCGGGTGGTCTGATAGGCGTGGTAGATTTTTTTGTCAGCAGAAAATGGGCAGAGCACCCACGAACACGCCACGCCTGGTCAACACGTCATTTCTGGCGCACCTGGTTTGATGCAGACAATGTTTTCCCGAGTCCGGATCATATTCCGTATTTACAGCATCGTTTTGAACAGATGAGTTTGTACGAAGAACGAACCAAGTTACCATACATGCCGTTTGTGAAGATGCCTTACTATCGATTTATAGGCCGCAAGCTATTGGCATAATCAGGCTACAATGTTTATTAGGCTGCCAATACCATCGATACTGATCTCAACCACGTCTCCCGATTGAAGCGTAAAATCATTCTCGGGAACAATCCCAGTCCCTGTCAGCAAAAAGCAACCATTCGGAAAAGAGTTGTCACGGCTAAGCCATTGAACCAGATCAGTCAGTTCTCTCGCCATGTTAGAAACTGCAGTATGGCCTTCAAACACAACTGCATCTTGCCTGGCAATTTTGAGATGGATTTTCCAATGCTTCGGGTCGATTGCTTCGTCTGCCAGGGTGATGACAGGGCCTATTGCACAACATCCCATGTACGTTTTTGCCTGTGGCAGGTAGAGCGGGTTTTCGCCTTCAATCGAACGCGAACTGACATCATTGCCAATGGTGTAGCCGACAATTTTCAAGTCCGGTTTCAGTACCAGCGTCAACTCCGGCTCAGGGACGTTCCAAGTGGAATCCTGTCGTATTCGAATAGCCTGCTGATGGCCCACAATGCGGTGAGGCGTGGCTTTGAAGAACAGTTCTGGCCGATCTGCCTGATAGACTTTGTGGTAGAATGCTGCAGCTCCTTTGGATTCCTGCTTGCGTGCTGTTTGCGATCGGCGATAAGTAACACCTGCAGCCCATACTTCCTGCTTGGAGATGGGTGGCATCCAGGAGACTTGGTCGCGCGATACGGTTCTGCTTCTGCTTAACAGCTTTCGTATCACCTTTTCAGGCTTTTTGTGGTGGAGGATTTCGTTGAGTTTCAAGCCACCCTGTTTGGGTCGAGGCAGTAATTGCAGTTCATCGCCCGTGACAATAGCTGTGCGTTTTCGACCCTTAAACAGGACTTGGGCTAGTTGCATGAGTGGAGGGATCACTTTCGATAGATGGTGCTGGTTGAATGTGAAGAGGAGTGCCCTCGGCAGAAAGGTTGGGTACCTGGACGAGGATGTCTCCTTCCTTTTCACGAGCAGATTCTATCATTAATACCAGCCAGCCAAAACTGAATAATGCTACAGCCAAAGCTAAACCATCCATATGTTTGGTAATAAAGGCATCGTATAAGCCGTGCAATACCATCGGTATGGCAATCAGAATGAAGAGTCGGTTAAATCCTTCAAGAACACTCATCCTGCCATGTGTCAATCGCTGATGCCGGTGAAGGAACAAAGCAGCGGCTGCACACCAGATTGCATGCAGCATGACGCATGAGATGAACCTTACAAAGTAAATCTGCTGGTCGCACAAGCCGTTGTACATGGTTTCGGAAAAATGAATGCCTTCTGCAATTCCAAAACCGATGCCTGATGCCATTCCCAGTGCGCAGCATTCATGCCAGCGCATGCGACTTCGACCCAGGAAAATGATGAAGATAGGCAGTGCTTTGATAATCTCCTCACATAAGCCCACACCAAAAGTAAAGCTGAGCAGATAGGTGATGAAAGGCAAATCTGGATGCATGATAGCCCGGTAGCAAATGCCAATCATGTAAATGATGATGCCAAACGGACCAGCTACCACCATTCCCCAACCAGACATGGCTAATATCTGAAGGATCATCAGGGAGCCAATTCCAAATATGGCAGTGAAGATTCCAATTATCAGCATCAAAGGTGCTCGGGTAAAACCTTTAGGCAAACAGGTACAGACTGTCACCAGAAATCCAATCGTAGCCAGCATCGCAAGGTAAAAATGCAGATCGGTGTCACGAGGAAGCCATGCTGATTTGAGTTTTTTGTTAGGGAAGAATTCGAGAATTTCGTCAAGTGTAGCATGCCCTTTTTTGGCTTCTTCAAGGGTCTTGTATGCCTTTCGTTGTTTCTCTCCACGCAGGTCATTCTGAATACTTTGCTCAATCTCTTTGATCAGATTATCGTCTTTGTTTTGATAAACATCGATACCCAGAGGAATAAATGCCAGGATGAAGAAGAAGTAAAGTGACCCTCGGGCAATTCTTTTCTTCTTTACCTGATTGAGGGGTTCTGAGTGATCATCAGGTGATTGGCCCTTTTTGCGGTCATTATGATAACCTATTGGAGTTGTAGCATAATCTTTTGCATCAAAGTGGGCTGCCATCTTCAATGCCTGATGATCGTCTCGCTGAGTTGATTTGGCAATTGCAGGCTGGGGAACAACTTGTCGTTCTCTACAACTCGGACAGGCTATTTTCATCCCAGGCATATCATCCTGGGCTTTAATCTTCTGACCACAATTGGTGCAGTAAAATCGAATCGCCACTGGTGGGCTCCAGCGTTATCATTGGACAGTTAGGCAAAGATAGGTCATGTTCCAGTTAGATTCAAAGGAACAGTTCATGCTTGTCATTACCGCCAGTTTGTTGGTTTGTTGGTGTCTGCCTGCAGATGAAAATGCAACACCGACAGCGCAGGAAGTCACTATCCCCTTTGGCGGGACCGATTTCAAGCAATATTACACCACAAGCAGGCTGATTCTGGAAGGGAGTAACCCTTACGATTATGATAAAGCTGGCAAAATACAGCGAGAATTAGGTGAAAAAGGTGCCACGCAGGTGCCTTACGGCCCGCCAACATCACTCCTTCCTTTCATTCCACTTGGCTGGGTTGATTTTCTGACGGCTATACAGATTCAGCTAGGCTTGAATGTTGGCATGCTGGTCATCAGCTGCTTTCTCTGGGGCAAAATGCTCTATCCAATTTCGAATACGATGCCTTTGCTCAGCTGCATAGCCGTCATTGCCTGGATTCCCTGTTTATCACTTTTTGGAATGGGGCATGTTACATCCTGGACATTGTTAGGCTTTACTCTTTGGTGTTTCTTTCAAACCCAAAACAAACCCTGGCTGGCAGGAATCTGCTTGGCTCTCAGCATCATTAAGCCACATCTGGCGTTTGGTATGGTTGTTTTTGCAGGGGTCTATGGGATCAGGAATCGAGAGTGGAAAATGCTGGCAGGATTCGTGCTTACTGTCCTTGTTATGATCCTTGCAACCTGGCTGATTCGGCCTTCCATCTGGCACGAATTTCTTGGTTCAATCGAACAATCAAACCCGACGCAATGGTATAATGCCACTCTGGACGGTTGGGGTCGGTTTTATTTCGGTCCTTGGTTCCGTGTTGTATCCATCGCAATGAGTGTGTCACTCCTGGCCTGGATAGTCATACTGGCGTGGAAGGGTGGAAAAAATTTTCCTGAAACTTGTCCACTAGTGCTGGCTCTCTGGATGGCTGCAACTCCTTATGCTTTCAGTTACGACTATGTGCTATTGCTCCCTGGCTTTCTCATGGCAATAGGAGCCTGGCTGCATCGATCTCATCCCTATTGGTATGTTGCTATAGCTGGCTGGATGATGCTGGATGTCGTTTACGTTCTGAAAAAAGGGCAATGGTACGAGTATCAATTCTTCTTCATTCCATGGGGCGGCCTTGCGCTGACGCTGTTCATGCTAACGCCCAAGGCGACATGGTCAAAACCAATACCCAAACAAGAGAAAGTACCAGTCGCCTGATTTTTATTTTATTGATATTGACTTTCGTTTAATTGAATTGAATAATATTAAATGTGTATTCAATAATATTGAAAGTTGAAGATGGCGCTTCCGGCCTGGCTCGAAGTTCTGGATGACGATGACCTTCAATTCCTGAAGCGTTTCGTTCTCTCTTCTGGTTCACTTAAAGATCTGGCAGCCAGCTATGAAGTTTCCTATCCCACCTTGCGAATCAGACTCGACCGATTGATTGCCAAAGTGAAAGCAGGCGATGATCAGAAACTGACCGATCCATTTGAGCGCAAATTGAAACTTCTGGTGTCTGATGGCCAGATCACGGCTGGCCTGGCCAGGGAGTTGTTGAATACGCATCATTCAGTTCTAACTGGGAGAAAGTAGCATGAACGAACCATGGTTTTCCCTTCAGGTTGCCTGGATATTTGGCACTTCGGTTGGGGTAATGGGTGGAATCGTAGGAACGCTGGTAGGCATCCTGGCCCCGCGAGGTAAGGCAAAGACTTTTGTTTATGGTCTCTACTGGTTTGCACTGTTACTGAGTGGTGCGAGCTTATTGGGTGGCATCATAGCACTTGTGTCCGGGCAGCCTTACCATGTCTGGTACAGCATGGGCCTGGCCGGATTGATTGGAGTCCTGGTGTTTGGAATCAATTATTTCACACTCAACATGGCTTACCGCCAGGCGGAACTGCGTAAACTAACCGCACAACATTTATGATGAGTGAATAATGTCGTGGTCGCGCATATCTGTCAAAAACATATGTCCTGGACAATGAGTTAATGCCAGAGTAGGTCGGGCAGCCATGATGGCTGCTTGGGGTGTTACGCCACAAGCCCAGAACACGGGTATTTCGCCTTCGTGAATCGTGACTGGATCACCAAAGTCTGGCTTGTTGATATCACGAATACCCAGTTCTGCCGGATCGCCCGCAAAGACTGGTGCGCCATGGGCCAGTGGCATTCTGCCAGACAAGTGTGATGCCAGATTGATCAGTTCGGGTTTGAGTGGACGCATCGAAACAACCAGTTCGCCTTCGAAAATGCCTGCTGCCCGGTTCTTTTGATTGGTGCGATACATCGGCACGTTGACATTCTGTTCCAGATGTCGCAGTGGCAGATTCTCTTCGATCATTACCGATTCAAAAGAAAAGGAGCAACCCAGTAGGAAACTCACCAGGTCGTTTCTCCAAAACGCCTGGATATCAGTTGGTTGATCAAACAGCACACCATCCTGGTACACAGCATAGCGAGGAAGATCGGTTCGTAAATCGGCACCCGGCGCTATATCGATTGGTTCCACCTGTCCCGCTTCCACCACGCTTAGTAGTGGACATGCCTGCGGATTGCGTAAGCAAAACAGAAGAAAATCAAATGCATATTCTTTCGGAAGAACGACAAGGTTGGCTTGCACAAATCCCATAGCAAGCCCTGAAGTCGGCTTGGTCCACTGGCCTGATCGGCTGGCCAAGCGTACTTCTTCAGCAGTTGAATGTGGTGAAAGTGGTTGCATAACTTCATGGTAGGAATCTGTTCTATGACGGATAACAAAAAATACCTGAGTGCATGCTTATTGAAGCCCTTCCTCAGGATTGTAAGCTGAAAGCTGATAGTTGAACAACCAAAGGTCCTGTCAATGTCTTCAGTTCTGGTGATTGGAACAGTCGCGCTGGATACCATTCTGACCCCAACCGGTGAGGCTCCCATGGTGCTGGGTGGCTCCGCAACTTATTTCTCTTGGGCTGCCAGCTATTTCAGTAAAGTGCATCTCGTCGGAATCGTCGGCGATGATTTCCCGCAACAGCATCAAGATATGTTTATCAACCGTGGGATTGATACAACTGGGCTGATGGTGAAGCCTGGTGGGAAAACCATGTTCTGGCGAGGTCGATACTTTGACGATATGAATCAGCGTGAGACCTTGGAGTTCTCGCCCAACGTTCTCACGGAGTTTGATCCGCAACTTCCTGCCATTTATCGAAAAATACCTTATGTATTTCTCGCAAATACCCATCCCAAACTGCAGATGCAGGTATTGGAACAAGTGGAAACGCCAGAACTGGTGGTAGCTGACACGATGGATCATTGGATCAACAACACACGTGAAGATCTACTACAATTGTTACCCAAACTGGATGGATTGGTTTTGAATGATGGCGAAGCCAAACTGCTCACAGGCGAACAGAATCTGATTCGCGCTGGAGAAAAGGTCCGTGAAATGGGCCCCAGTTTTGTAATCGTTAAAAAGGGCGAGCATGGCTCTTATCTGGTAACAAAAGATGGCCCCTTCCTGCTGCCAGGCTACCCGACGAAAACGGTTCTCGATCCCACCGGTGCAGGGGATAGTTTCGCGGGCGGCCTGATGGGATACCTGGCATCTGATACCAGCCGAGCACCTGGTTCATTGCGACGAGCTATTGCCTATGGTTCCATTGTCGCCAGCCTGACAGTAGAAGGATTCGGCCTTAATCGTTTAAAAGAGGCTACTCGTTACGACATCAATCATCGACTTGAAGAATATCGTGCAATGCTCGCCTTTTGACAATAGGTGCATCCTCATGACTTTGAACTCTATCTCTGTTATAATCAGTCTGCGGGTAAATATTCCACCAGCAAGGCAATAGGTATCGATGAGTTCGCATCCCCCATGTTTGCCTCACGTGCTGGCAATGATTATCTGCGATATGGTAATCGATGATCGCATCTCTGGAAAGAAAAGTCTCATCGGACTGTTCGATGCTATCGCGGCAGCGTCTCTCCCATGCCTGGTGAATGAGTTGTTTGTCTTCGTGGCTCTGACTGAAGGACATGGAGAATTGACGATACACTTGCGTTGCGTCAAAGCATCATCTAATGAAGAACTTTTTGATACTGAAACAGAAGTGAATTTTCCCGACCCACTAAGTGTCGTTGAAGTCAATTTTGGCCTTTGCGGGTGTGAGTTCCCTGAAGTAGGTGAATATCGCTTTCAGCTATTTGCAGCAGATAGTTTGCTATGTGAACGCAAGTTCCACGTGACGCAGGTGGAGCATGAAGCCGAGACTGAAGCCTGATTCCTGGGAATGCCGACTGGCAAGCCCAATAGATTGGCGGGCCATGCTTTCCTGCTGGTATGGATTAGATCAATATAGCTTGGAAATTGATACGTATTGCAGGCGGCTGCAGGAATCACCAGACTCTGCGAAACATTGCTGGCTGGCTATAAATCAACATATTATTGATGGAGTGGCTTGGCTGATGCCACACTCGCCCAGTTTGTTTCATTGCTGGCCTGTTCGCAGTCGTTTTGAGTCACGTACCAGAACGCATCTTGCGTGCACAGTTAATTTGTGGAAAAGTGTCAGTGCATATCTGGCTTCTTTGAATGTTAATCAATGCCAGGCACTCATATCGACATCGGCTCTGGATGATTTGACTACGATGGAGTCTCTCGGTTTCAAGCGAGTAGCAATGATCCATCGAATGCGTGTTAATGTCCATCAATGCAGTAATCCAGTAAAGAACAGATCAATCCATCTTGTCAGAGTAGTGGGGGAAAATTGGCACGAGTTTCAAAGTTGCTTTCGTTCAACCATGGTCAACAGTCTTGATGTACCAGAACTAAACGAGATACACTCTGGGGAGCAGCTAGGATCACAATATCTTGATCCTTCACTCATGAAGTATCTGATCTCCAATGAAATTCATCAAATGGCTGGTGTTGCAGTGCTGGAAACAGATGAAACTAACGGAGTGTTGAGATATCTGGGTATCGTCCCTGAATGCAGAAAACAGGGTTTAGCAACTCAAGCTTTGCAGATATTGATAGAACAGTTGAAATCGCTTTCTTGTGAGACGGTAGAAGTCAGGATGGATGCCAGGAACTTGCCCGCCTGTAGGCTGTATAACCGAACTGGGTTTGTTCATCTGGATGATGAAGAGTTGTTGATCGCAACTTGATTACTTGTCTTGAATTGCCTGAGTAACATTGCGGGCGATCGAATCATGTGGATTGGTGTATCCCTTTCCCCAAGTGACTTTTCCTTCTTTTGCAATGACAATATTCAGTGCGCCATCGCCACTGAGTTGCCAACCTGAAACATCGTAGATTTCACCATCGAAGTGATTCCAGGAAGAAGCCTGGAGTTTGATGGATTGCTGTGCTTTCGGAAGATACTCCTTGGCTTTCTCGGCATCCTTACTGATCCAGATGATGCACACCTGCACCTTTGGTACATCTTTTCGCAGATCATTCACAGCGGTGTCTATCTGCTTTAAAGAACGTGCAACAGGCCGGTCCCATTTATCACTTCGAACAAAAACAAAGATGGTTGGCTGGTTCTTGGATACTTTGCTCCACTCCAGCGATTTGCCTTGCTGATCACCGACGACCTGCATCGCCATTAAAGATGGAACTGCCTTCCCGGCTTCCGGGCCAGCATTAATTTCGTTGTCGTCGAAACTTCCAGTCAAACATATCAGGGTGATGATCCAAAACATGATGTTCTCCCAGTCAGAAAATTTTATCCAACGAGACAAACTTGCAAAGTTTGAGAATGGCAGACATGATAAAAAATACTAATGTAACTCCTTCACTTTCGCGAGGAAAATATTCGTGGCCTTGATTGTACAGAAATTCGGTGGCAGCAGTGTTGCGACCAAAGACCTGATTATGAAGGCGGCTAGCAGAGCCATCCGGGCTAAGGAAGCAGGCAACCAGGTGATGGTGGTAGTGAGTGCCCGGGGAGATACTACAGACGAATTGATTGAATTAGCTCAGGAAATTTCTGATGCTAGCTCTGCACGCGAGATGGATATGCTGCTGGCAACCGGGGAGCAGATCTCAATTGCATTAATGGCCATGGCTATTCAAAAACAAGGACATCAAGTTGTCAGCTTAACAGGTCCCCAGGCTGGCATTCATACAGACGACACATTTTCCAAGGCACGTATTCGGCGGATTGACACTCTACGATTGAAAACTCAGCTTGATGCAGGCAACATCATTATTGTAGCCGGTTTCCAGGGGCAGACGGATGCAGGAGAAATCACCACGTTGGGGCGAGGCGGCTCGGATACTACCGCAGTAGCTTTGGCTGCTGCCATGAAACATGATCCTTCAGCCAAGTATGTCGATACGCAATGTGAAATCTATACTGATGTGGATGGAATCTACACAACAGATCCTCGCATTATCCCCAATGCTCGCAAGGTGCCCAGCATCAGTTACGAAGAATTGCTGGAACTGACCAGCATGGGTGCTGGAGTCATGCATTCCCGCAGTATCGAATTTGCGAGCAAATTTGGTGTGCCATTTCAAGTCCGCAACAGTTTCAGTGATTCTCCAGGTACATGGGTACTGCCAAACACAGACTGGACCCGGCAAACACCAGTCTGTGGTGTAGCCATCGTTCGTGAAGAGGCTCGCGTGCGGATTGCAGGGCTTCCGGATCAGCCCGGCATCAGCCATCGCATCTTTAGTTCGCTGGCCAGCCGAAAAATTGTCATAGACATGATCGCGCAGGCGTCGGGATCACAAGGTAAGGCAGAAATCGGTTTTACCCTGCTCAAAGGTGATATGCAGGCAGCATTAGATATTCTGCGACCGATCACCGATGAGTTAAAAGCTATCATTACTCATGTGGATTCTGTCAGTAAAGTGTCAATTGTTGGTGCTGGCATGCGTACACATACCGGCGTCGCTGCCAGCATGTTCAACGCTCTTGCAGAAGCCAAGGTAAATATCAATCTCATTACTACCAGCGAAATCAAGATCACTGTTCTGGTTGATCGAAGGGATGGTGTTCGCGCGTTGAAAGCGGTGCATGAGGCATTTGGGTTGCACATTCTGAAACTACCAGCCGGTCAGATTAATCCCAGCAATTCGTCCAGCGATCAAACCAGAACTGCTGAAAGTCATCTGGTAGGGCAGCAGATAGTCTCCAATTTGGAGAATATGGAATCAATCGTAGTAACCGATGTAGTGAAAGACACGACACAGGGGCGCATCACGATACTCGATTTTCCCGATGTACCAGGGAACTGTGCAAAAGTGTTCTCATCAATAGCCTTGGCCGGGGTGAATGTGGATTTAATTGTTCAATCCAGCGATGATAATGGAATTTCAGAACTGGCATTTACCGTACCACGGAACGACCTGCAGCGCGCCTTGGAACAAACACAACTGACATTCCCCAATATCAGCCCACAGTGTCGCGCTTTAGCAGATGCAGAAATCACCAAACTGACAATTTATGGAGTAGGTATTCGCTCCCAGACAGCAGTCGTTCAAAAAATGTTTGGAGCACTGGCGGAACGAGGCATCAACATTGACATGATTTCAACCAGTGAAATATGCGTCAGCGTCGTGGTGCATGAACGGCATGCTGAAATTGCGCTTTCTGCACTAAAGCAGGTATTTGGTATCAAATAAGAAAGCTGGTTGTTTTCGCAACCAGCCTGTGGGCGAGTAATTGATAATTCATTAAGCTGCCAGTCGTAATCCGCTGACACCCTTCTGTGCACAGTTGCTGATAAAGGCTTCAAACAACTGCATATCTAATGCAGAAGCGGTTTCCGAATGGGGATGCCATTGAACGCCGATGCAGAACCAATGTGGATCAGTCGATTCATAGGCTTCAATCACTCCATCCAGCGATAGAGCACAAACCTGGAATTTTGGTGCAACCTGCTTGATGGCTTGATGGTGGTAACTGTTGACTCGTATTTCACCACCGCCATAGATTTTATCAAGTAGTGTTTTAGGCATCAGGTTAATGGCATGACGATGAGGACCTCCTGTCAGATCTTTGTGAGGGAGTGCTTTGGGCATATCTTCAGGCAGATGCAGGTAAAGGCTACCACCGCAAATAACATTCAATTCATGCATACCTAATGCAACAGCCAGCACAGGCATCTTGCGTTCCATGATATACTTGCACAAAGCCCGGTCATAATCTTCGCGCTTCGCGGGCATCGGCTGAACAGCGGGGTGAGGCTCCATTCCCAACCGTTTGGGATCCATATCAAGTGGTCCACCTGCCAGAAGAAAACCATCTAGCCTGTCCAAAAGGGTATTGAGTTCCTGATCCTTGCAGACTGGTGGCAGGAAAATGGGCATTCCACCCGCAGCGTAGACAGCCTCTGCATAACCGGCATGTAGCCGCAGTTGTGCTCCAGCCATCTTCCCTGCCGGGACAAAATCCAGATTGATACCAATGAGTGGACGGGTCGGTGCCGACTGCTTGGCCATGAGGTTCCTTCCTCGATTGTTAACCTGTCTGGTGCGGATCAAGACAGGCATGTTCCAGCACTCATCCATGAGTGCCCGCAGGCCAGATCGCCTGCGGCGGACAAAGTATAAAGTGATGCTTCTCTGCACACAACCCCAGTTCTTTTAGGCGTGATAGCGGGCTAAGTTGATGAAAACAAACGACTTATGTGTAAAGGTCTCAGTGACTGAAGAAATTTTCTTTGTTATTCTCTCTCTATTTTCAAAAGCCTGGACTAATAAACTGTACTTGCGAGTGAGTAAAAGGAATACACCATGACTGCGATGTACCAATCAATGTTTGCTAGACATAAAACCCGCGAAGTCATGGTGGGAGATGTTGGCATTGGAGGTGACAACCCCATCGTTGTTCAATCCATGACTACTCCTGACACTCATCATGTGAAGGAAGTAGTAGATCAAATTCGCCGTCTGGAAGAAGCAGGCTGCGAGCTTGTACGGGTTACTGTGCCCAAGCCTGAAGATGCCCATGCATTATCTGAAATCAAGAAACAGATTAAGATTCCACTTATTTGTGATATTCATTTTGATTACAAAATGGCACTTGCAGCCCTCGACCACCCGATTGATAAGATTCGCATCAATCCCGGGAACATCGGGGGCCTGGATCGTTACAAGCAAGTGGTACAGAAAGCCAAGGACAAAGGCATTCCCATGCGAATTGGGGTAAATGCTGGTTCGCTGGAACGCGAATTTGCCATGAAGTATGGCTATCCCTGTCCACCTGCGATGGTGGACAGCGCGCTTCGCTATATCGAAGTAGCAGAAAGTCTTGGCTATCATGACATCATCGTGTCATTGAAATCGAGTGATATTATCACCGTGGTGGAGGCATATCGACTTTTTGCCAAGCAAGCCAACTATCCAACCCATATCGGTGTGACGGAAGCGGGTAAACCTCCATATGCAATCACCAAATCGGCATGCGGCATAGCCCCATTGCTGCTGGATGGAATTGGCGACACCATTCGAATCAGCCTGTTAGGTGACCCAGTACCAGAAATCCAGGCTGCTTTTGACATTCTCCAGGCTACCCAACGCCGTGTGCGCAAACCTGAATTGATTGCCTGCCCCACCTGTGGCCGACTGGAGATCGATCTGGAGGGCATTATTGCACAACTCGAAAAGCGGCTGGAGGGCCGAAAAACTCCGATCAAGATTTCTGTGCTCGGTTGTGTGGTGAATGGGCCAGGCGAAGCCAAGGAAGCTGATCTGGGAATTGCAGCGGGCAAAGGCAAGGGCATGATATTTAAGCGTGGTGAGATGCTGCGAACCGTGCCTGAATCAGAAATGGTTGATGCCTTAATCGAAGAAATCAACAAATGGGAAATAGAAGAAAACTCTCTGGGAAAGGCACAGGGAGAGACGGAAGGTTTAGGACGTCGCAGAAAAACACTGCCTGTCATTCGATCATAACGCTTGCAGAGTCTGTTGGTTACGTACACAATTAAGCAAGATGAGTGTTAGAAGGATATTCTGAATGTTGATTCGTATTCATTGCCCCAATCCTCAGTGCAAAAAGCTGCTTCGAATAGACGCCAGGCATGCAGGCAAAAAGATATCGTGTGTGGGATGTCAGCAGCACATCCGTTTACCTACTGCTGAAGAGTTGAAGTTGTCAGGAAAAACAACGGCCAAGGTCAGTGAACAGGGTAATGCTGGTGCAGAAGAAGTGATCGACTTTGATATGCTGGCTGCACAGGCCGTGGATTCTGAACGAGCGGAGCAGGCAGAGGTCAACAAGACCGAAATGGTCGATTTCACCTGTCCGCATTGTGACGAACAGGTGAAATTAAGTATCGAAAATGCGGGAAAGCGGGCTCCCTGTCCCAGTTGTCGACGCATTGTAGCAGTACCCAAGGTAGATATCGACAAGCCAAAAGACTGGAGAGAAAAAGAAGCAAGGATACCGACGCTGGCCAAAAAGGAAGAGGTCAAGCTGGAAGGTGCCTGGGGCAATCAGGAAATAGCCAGAGTCAGCATGGAAGCCTTGGAAGAAGCGAAAGCGATCAGAAAAGCTGAACGCAAACTGACCACCAAAGATTATATACGCTATTCGATGCTTGTTTTGCTAACTTTGTCAGCCTTGTACTGTGGCTGGTGGGGATGGAGTAAATACCGTGCTGGCTCCATTGAATCTTGGGCAGTCAGCATCGTGGAAAATGGTGTAAAAAATTCTGGTTTGCCCGCGGAAATGCTGGCAGTATTACGACGAGGTTTCGGTGAGTGGAAACTGTTGACAGGTACGGAACTAGATCAGAAGAAGGATGGCGTTAGCGTGCTTCGCAGTGCGTTGACAACAACAAGCGATCCACTCTGGAACTGGTTGCTGGCACGCGACATTGCAGAGGTTGCAGGTCAGCAAATGTCGCTAGATCTTCAACAATCTGCAGGACCCATTGATATCACATTTTTGATCCAACTGCTGGGTAATGTGCCTTCTGGCGAAGCACAGGAAGAAGTTCTACGCGTATTGTGTCGGTCTTTGCTGTTCCGAGCGCAATCTGATCAGAAACTAATGGATTCAGCCCAGACCATTCTTCTTTCAGTTATTAAACAAACCATCAAGCCTGTAACAATGTCAGCTGCTGGCAAGTCAGGAACAGCGGCTCAGGATTTCAGTGATCAATTGAACGGCATTGGCATTCTTGCTCAGGAACTGAACAGAATGAAAGCAGCTGAACAGGCTCTTCGTCTGGTTGGCAAAGCAGCTAACCAGGGAGAACGGCTCATTTACAAAAAAGAAATGCCTGTGCCTCGAAACCTGGTTGCTGCGGTAACTGCACTTTCAGCAGCAGAGTTGGAAATCAGTAAGGAAAAAGAGCAGGATGCTGAACTAGGGAAAATGATCGGACATTTTTTGGCTCAACGGGCTGGGCCTGCCAATGAGCTTTATCAAAAACGTCGAGAAGCGGGATTCGCTGAAGTGAATTTGCTTCCGTTTCTCGAGTTAGCACAGTGTTCCCTGGATGATGGCAAACTGCAAGAAGCACAAACTTATCTCAACCAAGCAATGTCGATTGCTCAAATCTACACCAGCCGAAATAAGGAAGTCTGGCGGCAGCGAGTCTATGCACATGTCAAATTATGCGAGATGACTGCTCAGGCGGGAAACATCTCATTAGCGGAAACACGAGTCAAACAATTGAAGCTGGAAGAGTATCCAGGCGCTGCTCAGGTCGCCATGGCGTTGATTGCCCGTCAACGTGATCTCAGCGCTGATTCCAAGGAAGGACTTCTGGCAGGATTGCCAGGTCAGTCCGCAGGGCAGGCGTGGGCTGCCTATTCAATAGCTTTGAAGCAGTCTAAATTAACTCGCAATGCATATCCAACTGTTACCAGTGCAATTTCGGATGAACCAGGCCATTCACTCAGTGTGCTGGGCGGCTTGCTGGGTTTCAGGATTCAGGCTTCGAAGTAAGTTGCTTCTGTAACTTCTTGGCTTGTTCATAGTCATCTTTGTTGTTCAGATTGATTAGCAGTCGATCAAAAGGATCTATCAACTGTCGTTCATCATCATTCACAACACGCACCTGCAGGCAATCCAGGAAAGCTTGAAGACTTTTCTTCTGAGCCGAGATAACTGCATCGAGTTTGGGCTTAATGTTTGAAAGATACAAGCCGGGCATTGGCTGAGGATTGTTCATGGATTGAAAAATAACGGCTTCATTCTGCTCCAATCGTGAGAGGAGAAACGGAATGATGTCTGGAGTAACAAACGGATAATCACAGCCTGTTACCAGCACTGGCTTTGCGTCTGAAATCTCGTGAAACGCACTTTGCAATCCAATGAGTGGTCCGGGATACGGTGTTTTATCGTGGATCACTTGAATCTGTTCGTTGCCTATTATCGATTCTGCTTCATGGCCCAAAACCACTATCAATGGATTACAATAAGGCCGGATCACATTTATCAGATAATTCAATAAATAATCGCCATTCCATGATAGAAGTGCTTTATTTTCTCCCATGCGACTGCTGGCTCCACCAGCGAGGATGACGCCTGCTAATTCAGCGAGTTTTTGTGCATTGTTGTAGTCTGAAAGATTCATGGGAAACCTGCTTGCTGTTAGTCTATTTGAAACCTAAAGTTGGGTATCCCCGGGTTTGCATAGATGGTGTTATTGTGGACGTTTCCGATCCGATTCTACTTAAAGTTCTTTCGTTCCATCCCAATTTGTCTGAATCAGATTTCAAGGTAATGGAATCGTGGTGGCTGATGGATCGTAAGAGTGACGAAACCATTGTGGACTTTATGACACGTCAGGGTGTATTCTGTAGCGATGCTGCGCGCACTATTGATATGGTTCGCCGGGGAATCCTGACTTATTGCGATCCTAAACGTGTCTTTGGCGAGCATGGGCATCACAGACTGCGAGAGTATGCACAGCAATTCGGTTTTAAATCTGCCAATGCTCAGCCAGCAGCGGCCAAGGCTGATACGCGCAGCAAACTGAATGAAGTCAAAGATTGGCTGGCCCGGCGAGCTGAAGGAAAACAACAAACTGTAGCGGTTGCTGTTTCTGAAACAACTGACAATACCAAAATTGATCCACCATCAACTCACTCAATCTCACTGGAACCACCCCCTTCCACTACGGTGCCTCGTATCGCACCGGTGCCTGATCGAACGTCGCAGGTGTTTTCACGCAGCAAGTTTCCCCAGATAGGCGAACAATATGGAAAATATCTGTTAACGGAGGAGGTGGCGAGAGGTGGTACTGCAGTCGTCTTTCGAGCAATGAATCGTTCGCTTAACAGCACTGTGGCAATAAAAGTGCTGAAAATGGACCGCGAGGAAGGATTAAATCAGGATCAGGCGAGAATGCTGGAAAGCTTGCGCCATGAAGCGCAACTGCTTGCACGATTCAATCACCCGAATCTGGTAAGGGTTTACGACCTTGATGAAGAGGCTACCTTTCCATTTCTAGTTCTTGAATTTGTCGATGGTTTAAGTCTCTACGATATTCTGGCACACGTAGGCAGGTTGCGGGTTGACCGTGCGATACGAATTGTCAGTTGTGTGGTGGAAGGGCTCTCGGCAGCATATCGCAAAATGGGGCTGGTGCATCGTGATATCAAGCCAGGCAACATACTTTTGGCTCGCGAAGGTTGTGTGAAACTGGCTGATCTGGGGTTGGCAATGACTACTGATACCTGGACCAGTAATAGTTCGCTTAATTCCAGCGTGTTGGCAGGCACTGCAGCTTATATGGCACCGGAAATGTGCACCAGTGGCGAAATCGATATGCGTTCGGACATCTATTCACTGGGGGCCACATTCTACCATGCCATCGTGGGAGAAATGCCTTTCAAAGGCAAAAACCGCATGGAAGTGATGCTCAAGCATACTCGCGAGATGCCTGTTCCGCCACATCAAGTTGTGTCGGGTCTCCACAGTTCTGCATCAGAAGTGATTCTGAAAATGATGGCGAAAAACCCTATGGAACGGCATCAGGATTATGAGGAGTTACTTGAAGATCTGAAACGAGTTCAAACTGGCAGCGCTTCTGATTTGCAACTGAATATGCCAATGGGGTCTACATCCTAATTCAGTTTGACTTGAATTTCATCTCCCTGAGCACGAACTTCGTAGCATCCAATAGATAGTTTTGGGCTATTTACCCATTTACCATCGGTGAGTCTGAATTGCCAGCCGTGCCAGGGACATTCCACCACATCATCCTGCACCGCCCCCTCCGCGAGGGATGCCCCCATGTGTGGGCAATAATCATCAACAGCCAACCAGATGTTTCCAGGCCGGTGAAATACTGCAATAGTTTTCTGTCCGACGTTTATAGCTTTTGAAGTGCCAGGTGGAATGTCTGACACTTTTCCAACGGTAACAAAATCAGACATGCCGTGCCTCAACCCTGGTGAATAGAATAACGAAGATCTTTATACAGGTTTCCAATACTTGGTGTTTATGACAACTTCGAACAGCAGTGCAACAGGTGTTGCCTGGAATTTAGCCGATCTCTATTCCTCGATCGACGATCCTCAACTCGATAGGGATATGACGGCAGCCTGCGAACAGGCAAAGCAGTTTGAGAAAAAGTATCGAGGCACTTTGGTTGAAGGATGTAAAGCATCCTGGCTCGCTCAAGCGTTGTCAGAATTGCAGGCACTGTGTGAAATCATGGACAAGCCTTTGATCTATGCACACTTGGTTCACGCGGCCAAGACTGACGATCCCAAACATGGTGCCTTGCTGACTAGGACACGTGATGCACGAACGCAGGCAAATCAATACCTGATATTCTTTGATCTGGAATGGGTGGCTGTAGCAGATTCTGTTGCTCAACAGTTATTATCCGATCCTGCACTGGCTACCTGGAGGCATTATCTTGAAGTCAAACGCCTATTGAAGCCACATTATCTTTCAGAGCCTGAGGAGAAACTGTTCGAGGAGAAAAGTAACACCGGAAAAGCTGCATTTGTCAGGCTCTTTGATGAGACTGTTGCCGGCCTGTCATTTGAGTTGAAACTCGAAGACAAGACAGAATCGCTCACATTGCAGCAGATGCTGACGAGACTCTATGATTCTCGTCAACCAGTGCGACAGGCTGCTGCTGAAGGTATTACCCAGGGGCTTAAGGCCAGCAGCAAGCTTTTGACTTACATTTACAACACTTTGCTGCAGGATCATCAAGTTGATACGAGGTTGAGACACTTTAGCAGTCCCATGGAGTCCCGCAACCTGGCCAATGAAATTACCCAGGCAAGTGTTGATGCCTTGATGGCTGCTGCTGAAAAACACCAGGGAATGGTTGCCCGTTACTACAGCTTGAAAGCCAAACTACTCGGACTGCCCAAGTTGCATGATTATGACCGTTATGCACCCTTGGGGGAGAATTTGCCTACGTGCAACTGGTCGCAGGCACGGCAGATTGTCCAGGAAAGCTACAGTACTTTTGATCGATCCAGTGGTGATATCGTTGAGAAGTTTTTTAACCAGAATTGGATTGATGCAGAGCCACGTCCAGGCAAACGGGGTGGAGCCTTCAGCGCATCAACTGTGACGAGTGCTCACCCTTATATTCTGATGAGTTATACCGATAAGCTGCGTGATGTCATGACTTTGGCTCATGAACTGGGGCATGGCATTCATCAATACCTTTCAAGAGACGTCGGTTATCTTCAGACTGATACTCCGTTGACTACTGCAGAAACAGCCAGTGTGTTTGGCGAAATGCTGACTTTCCATCGGCTGATGACTCTTTACCCTGATCCAAAGGTGAAACTGGCACTATTGTGCAGCAAAATCGAAGATTCTTTCGCCACGGTTTTTCGCCAAGTAGTATTAACCCGTTTTGAGCAATCAGCCCATGTTGCACGTATGCAGGAAGGGGAACTGACTACCGAGAGATTGAACTCACTCTGGATGGATGCCAATCGACCAATGCATGGCAACGCCGTGGAATTGACAGAAGGTTACTCCTGGTGGTGGCTTTACATTGGCCACTTCATACATAGCCCGTTCTATTGTTATGCTTATGCCTTTGGTGAACTGCTGGTATTAGCGCTCTATGAGCAATACCGCAAGCAGGGTAACAGTTTTGTATCCCAATATTTACAGATGCTCTCCGCAGGTGGTTCCATCAGCCCACCTGAACTCGTTGGTAAGTTAGGCATCAATATCAATGCACCGGAATTCTGGAACCAGGGTCTCCAGTTGTTATCCGAAATGGTAATTCAAGCAGAACGGCTCAGTGAACAAGTGACAGCAATGCAGTCAGGAAAATAAGTCATGGCAAAGATTCTGCTTGGCGTAACTGGTTCCGTGGCAGCGATCAAGACTCCCGATTTGGTGGAGGCGTTGCTTCAACAGGGACACCATGTCAAAGTTATTGCCACAGCGCACTCCCTCTATTTTTTTGATCGTTCCAGTCTGCCTGAAAACTGTTTGTACACCGATAAGGATGAATGGCCTCGACAAAACACTGGTAAAACCTGGCAACGATGTGACGAAGTCTTGCATATTGATCTGCGTCGCTGGGCTGAGTTACTGGTCATTGCTCCTCTTGATGCCAATACCTTGGCAAAGCTGGCAAATGGTATATGCGATAATTGCCTGACTTGTGTTTGGCGTGCCTGGGATTTGGGCCGTCCTCTCTTACTGGCACCTGCGATGAATACTCTGATGTGGGAACACCCACACACGGTCAGACACCTCGTACATCTCGCACAATTGTTTGGGATAACGATTGAGCCTTCGCTGGAAGCTGACCAGCTTGCTGACTTACTCGGAAAGCAGACAGTCAGTCCCTTACGTCTGGTCGGGCCAATATCCAAGAAGCTGGCATGTGGCGATACTGGGCAGGGGGCCATGGCGGAACTGCCCGATATTCTCAATAGTATCCAAGGCATTCTTACTGCACCATCATGACGAAACTTAAAACCCTGGTATTACTCACCAGTTATCAACCTGCCAGCAAGTACCGCCAGTCACCGGGGCAGGAGGAAATCGATGCGTTCTGGCACGGATATTTTCTGCTTTGGCATCCATCCCTGATTCTTCAATCTGCAGGGTTGCCCCGCTTAGCGACTTACCATGATTTTGAACAGCCTGTTTCGGATCATGTCTTTGTTATTCCACAAACACCTCATCGTTATCACTCTGCTGAATGGGTCGAAGATCAGCAAAAAGCTGGTTCGGTATTTATTGATGCATTGCCTGAATGGGAACAGACTCTGCAGCCATGGATCAAGGCAAATACAGGAAAACCAGGTATTGAAACAGATTGGATACCTTTTGCCAGCCTTGGCATGGGCTATCTGATACTGCAGGCTTATTGCGATGCCCAGGATCATGTCAATCCATTGGATGTTGAGGCATTTTATAGCCAGGTGAGGGAGGCAGCTCTGGCTGTTGAAAAAGATAAGCAACAGCATCATCTGGAACAGGCTGCCCATTTGCTGCAGGAATCACGCGAAGTAGTCAATCCTTCGCAACTCTATCAAGCGATTTCCCTTTTTCTGCATCGTGAGCCTGAAAGCACCAGTCTCGAACACTGGCTCAAGAGCGATATTGCTTTCACGATGGTGACTAATTCGGAATGGCTGCAAAAGTGGGCACATCATCATTGCGAGCAGGCAGGTCTGCTGAAGGAAAAACTCACTAACGGGCAGATAGATTGGTGGGGCAACGTCGCGGTTGAGCAACCCGATGCACTTTTGCCCTGGTCTGCGGTCATGGCTAATCTGCAGGCAGGCTTGTGTGATTGCAAGAAATGGACCAATCAACGTTTGGAATCGCATGGCCGGGCTGATTTCGCTGCCTCCCCGGCTATGCCGGCAATGTTGCAGTCGTTTGGTTTGAAGAGAAGCCTCGGTTTCAGTTACGACCAGGCGGTTTGGCCTATGGCTTCGCAAAGTCTGGTTGGATGGCGTGGACCAGACAGCACGTTGCTTGAAAGTTGTACGCGAAAGCCAGAACCGCTCGATTCATCACTCACTGCCTTTCATCTTGGCTATCTTTTCCATGAATGCACTACTTCCGAATATGTAGGGTGGATTCACCTTGGGGGGCTATTCACAACGGATACGATTCCCCTCTGGTTGCAATGCTGGAGCACCTTGCACAAATTAGCGCCGGTTTTTGGCCAGTTCAGTCATCTCGAAAATACCATTCGTGACATTCCGGCGACAGAACAGTTCACACCTCCCGCAGCAGACGATTTCCAATCGGATTATCTGCTGGAACGAACTGGGCAAACAGAAAATTCGCATAAGCAAACAAACCCAATCAGTGTATTTAGTAAAGCTACAGTGCGTTGGCGGCATTGGGAAGTGGTTCAGACACTGATCGGTTTATCTGCGTCCATTTCAACAAAACAAAATGATGATGTGCCTGAACGTGATTCGGTATCTACGCAAAAATTGCTTACTAACTCAACGGATCAGGACGAGTCACTCAACCATGCCTTAAGGACGGCATCCGAAAAAATAGCGAAAAAGGTTGAGGGTAATTCGAACTCAACTGGTTATCTAGTCATTAATCCATGTAGCTTCATCCGAAATGTTACAGTCCATTTGCCTGAAGCAACCACCTTATTGCCTGCTCCGGCACTTGCGTCACAGAAAGCTGCTAAAGGAATTGATGCAGTGATTGAGGTGCCTGCTATGGGTATTGCCTGGGTGCCTAGAGCTGTTGCAAAAGGAGAGTTGGTTCGATTGCCCAAGAACACTGTTGTGCAAGGCACTACACTAAGAAATACTCACATCATTGTGGAAGTAGATCCAGCTACTGGTGGCCTGCGATCCTTATTGGATGCAGCACGAAACATCCCTCGTTTGGGACAGCAGTTGGTCTATGCTCCGGGTTCCCAGATGGTTTGTGATAGTGTACGGGAAGTAAGAAATGGCCTGGCAGTTGGAGAAATTCGATGCACTGGCAAACTGGTGGACGCTCATCACAATACTCTGGCTGAATTTCAACAAAGCTATCGACTTGCAGCCGGGCAGCGTTTTGTTGAACTTGATATACAGTTGACGCCAACCACTGAATTAGTGGGTTACCCCTGGCATGCTTATTTTGCAAGCAGATGGGCCTGGCGTGATCCTGCAGCTCGATTGTATAAGAGCGTTCATCACACGAAGCTGTTCAGCCAACAGACTCGCCCGGAAACTCCTGGATTCATCGAACTGGAGACCCAGCAGGGGAGAACGGCAATTTTCTCTGGCGGCCTTCCGTTTTGGCAACGACACAGTTCACGCATGCTTGATACCTTATTGGTAGTGGAGGGTGAAACGGAAACGCAATTCCGCTTTGCTTTGTCTGTCGATGATGATTTGCCTCATAGAACTGCGCAGGATTGGTTGACGCCAGCAATCGTGGTTCCCAACCAGAAGCAACCTGCTTCAAGTACAACGGGTTGGCTGTTTCATCTCGATGCTCCGAGCGTTTTGATTCTGGATATCAGTAGAGAGCCTTTCAAAGAAAAGAGTATCCTAGTGCGACTGGTAGAGTCATTTGGATATGCAACCGATGCTGTTTTGCTTTGTCCCAGCCCGCCCAAATCGGCAGCGGTTGTGAACAGTTGGGGAGATGTGATGCACACTATAACGCCACAGCAGGACAGTGTCCCACTAAGATTGGGCTGTTATGAGTTTCAGCAAGTGCGTCTCGATTTTTAGTCTGTTCAATCGGTAATATGATGGTATGGACAATGAATTGGAATCAAAGCAGCCCCTGACTCCCTCTGAAAAGGTGAGAACCTTTCCCACGCAACCTGGCGTTTACCTGATGAAAGACGCTCAGGCCAGGGTTATTTATGTTGGTAAAGCAAAGAACCTTCGCAATCGTGCTGGTTCCTATTTTCATAAGCAAGCTCAATTCGATAGCCGTATCGCTGGGCTGATTTCGGAAATTGCCGACATCGATTTTATTTGTGTGGATTCTGAAGTCGATGCACTATTACTGGAAGCTCGGCTAATCAAGGATATTCGCCCGCGGTTTAACAGTGATCTGAAAGACGACAAAACTTATCCTTATCTGCAGATTCGTGTACGTGAAGATTTTCCACGGGTTGAGTTTACTCGCAAGCCCAGGCGGGGTGCGAAGCTGTATGGGCCATTTACTAGTGCGCGCAGTCTTCGTGCAGCCATCCAGGTTCTGCAGCGCATATTTCAGTTTCGAACCTGTAAGCTGGATATCAACGAAGGCGATGAGCAATGGCGCTGGTTTCGGCCATGCTTGCTTTACAACATCAGGCAATGTAACGCACCCTGCAATATGCGCGTCAGCAAGGAGCAGTATCGCGAGCAGATTCGCAGGTTGCAGATGGTGCTCGATGGTAAGAAGGATGGCTTAATCCAGGAGTTGCAGGAAACAATGAAGCGGGCTGCTGTTGAACTCGATTTTGAGAGAGCCGGGAAACTGCGTGATCAGATACAGGCGCTGGGCAATCTCAAGTTACGTGGTGAAGTAGATAAAGATGTTCAGCCTGAAGTTTTTGTCCTCGATCCCAAACGTGGTGTAAGAGGATTGCAGAAGATTCTCAAGCTCGAGGCATTGCCACGGGTCATTGAAGGCATTGATATTGCTCATTTCCAAGGTTCAGAAACGGTTGCATCGTTGGTGCAGTTTGTGGATGGCGTGCCATTCAAGCCAGGATATCGACGGTTTCGTATTCAAAGTGTTAATGGTGTGGATGACTTTGCGTCCATCCGCGAAGTCGTGACTCGCCGGTATCGACGATTGCAGACCGATGAAGAACTTTTCCCTGATGTGATCATGATAGACGGTGGAAAGGGGCAATTGCATGCGGCTCATGACGCCCTCCGTCATCTCCGTATTACCCAGCCTTGTTTGATTTCGCTTGCTAAACGTGAAGAAGAAATCTATCAATTGGGACAATCAGAATCACTGAAACTGAGCAGGAATGCAGCAGCATTGCGTTTATTGCAGTATATTCGGGATGAAGCCCACCGCTTTGCCCAGCAATATCACAAGCTGCTCCGGCACAAAAAGCTGTCAGATGGATATGATGAAATAGTTGAACAATCATGAATGGTGTTTTCATGCCTGGGATACTCATTAGCTTGTTAACTTTGATGACTCCTGTTCAGGAGAACAGTGAGTGGGTCAGCCTGTTTAATGGCAAGAATTATTCAGGTTTGACGTTTTACATCTCAGCAGGTCCGGAACGAACTTTTGATGTGAAAGATGGTTGTCTCTGGATCAAGGCGCCACTTGCTGGATACACCTATACTCGGAAAAAGTATTCCAATTTTGAGTTGGAGTACGAGTGGAAATATGAACGACCTGAAGATTTGACAGACGATTCCAAATTCGCAGGCAACACGGGAGTGTTACTTCATATCTCTAGGATCATGAAAAACTGGCCCAAGGCTGTTGAAATCGAAGGAAAGTATCTTGAGGAAGGCAAACTGTTATTTCACAGCAAGGCACAAGGCACATTTACCGATCATGAAGTAGCCCGCAAAGCCGCTGTTAAACCTGTCGGGCAATGGAATCAGATGCAGGTGCTCTCCAAGGATGGAAATATCCTGGTTAGGTTCAACGGCAAGCTTGTTGCAGAAGGCACCACCGATCTGAAAGAGGGCAATATTGGCTTTCAGGCACAAGGCTCCGATGTCTTTTATCGCAACATTCGCATTCGTGAATTGAAATGATCTCGTTTGCTGACAAAGAGCCTGTAAAACAAAAGTATGTCTACGACAACAGAATCACCACCTCCGTCTGCAACGGCACTGGACAAAAGTAATGTCCGAATTCGCAAGATGTTTGGCTCTATCGCGCCATACTACGATCTGCTCAATCATCTCTTAAGCTTGAACATTGATAAAAGCTGGCGCGCTAAGACGGTCAAGCTGGTGGCCCCTGTTGCAGATCATGGGCCGATTCTTGACGTTTGCACAGGATCGGGAGACTTGGCCCTCGGATATCAGAAAGTTGCTCAAGGTAAAATCGATGTTGTGGGTGCTGACTTTTGCGGTCCGCTTCTGGATAGAGCATGCAGAAAAGCTAAAGATCCCAATAAGAAATGGAACAAACCGGTTCGCTTTCTTCAGGCCGATGCCCAGCGATTGCCATTTCCCAGCAATCAATTCCAAATTGTCAGTGTAGCCTTTGGACTGCGAAATGTTGCCGATACGAACCGTGGCTTATCGGAAATGATTCGAGTCTGCAAGCCTGGTGGCCGTGTAGTTATCCTGGAATTCTCCAAACCTCGTGTCAAAGTGATTGACAAACTCTATCTGTGGTATTTTCGTTCTGTGCTGCCTCGTGTTGGACAATGGTTTTCAAAAAGTCCCGATGCAGCGTACAACTATCTACCTGCAAGTGTACTTTCATTTCCAGACTACGAAGAATTATGCCAGCGAATGCAGTCGTTGGGACTGTGCGAGGTATCTTATCATCCATTGACCTTTGGTGTAGCGACTATCTACATTGGGAAAAAATCAGGCTAACAAATCATCGGGTACAGTATGAAGCTTCAGATTCTTTGTCGTTCTGCTGGCAGCGCGCAGCCATCCATCATCACTGAAGCTGCATTGATAGAAGCACTGTCGAATAATGACAGCACACTCTGGATTGACATCGTGTTTGGTACAGAAGATGTTGCAGCAACTACAACGTTCCTGAATCGATACTTCACGTTTCACCCACTGGCTCTTGAAGACGCGTTGCTGGAAACCCACTTGGCACGTGTGGATGATTGGCAGAAGTATCTTTACATCGCTTTCCACGTCATGATGTATCGAAATCATGCTGTACATCAGCAGGAATTGGACATCTTTCTTGGCGCCAACTACCTGGTCACCATACATTCGGAAGAAATCGAAACGTTACAAAAGTTGTGGGATCAGCTACAGAAAAATTCTGATCAAAGGCAGATGCAAACACCAGACAGGCTGCTCTATCATCTCTTTGACAAGCTAACCAACACGTCCATGCAGACCGCCGACTGTCTGGACGATGCTTTGGATGAGATCGAACAACAGATTTTCAGTCGTCCTCAGCGTGGACAGTTGGGTGAACTGTTTCGCTTGAGAAGAGTGGTTTTGCAGATGCGGCGTATGTTTGGCAATCAGCGAGAAGCCATGAATCGCCTGGCACGCGATATATTTGGTGTTATTCATCCTGAAAATCGTGTGTACTTTCGCGATATCTACGATCATCTCGTCCGTATGCATGAACTATCTGATGGTTTGCGCGACATGGCCAGCAGCGCCCTCGAAAGTCACATTTCCGTTACCAGCTATCGCATGAATGAGGTGATGAAGACACTTACGGTGGTAACGGTACTCTTTATGCCGTTAACATTTCTGACAGGCTACTTTGGGATGAATTTCTTTGGCGATCAGTTCAATATCGATAATCCCTGGTCGCATTATTTCTGGTTCATCGTCTGCATGCTGCTGATGGTAATAACCCCAATCGCCATGCTCTATTGGATGAAGCGTCGAGGCTGGTTGAATTCTTCGCTGCAGCCTGAGCGGCAAGATCTCCATTCAGATCACAAAACATAGTCAATTCGCCTGCCATTTTCTAACTTGTAAGTTTCAACTCGAATCATAACTTCACCTGAGGAGCATCGGATGCCTCGTGTTCTTATTTGCGACAAGATGGAAGCAGATGGCTTAACCATTCTTCAAAATGCAGATATCGAAGTCGATAATCGTCCGGGAATGAAAGGGGATGAACTGAAGGCAGCATTACAGGCAGCCGATGGAGCCATCGTTCGCAGTGGTACCCGAATCACAGCAGATTTACTGGAAACCCCCGGAAAGTTACGGGCGATTGTGCGTGCTGGTGTCGGAGTAGACAATATTGACATTGCCACGGCAACCCGCAAGGGCGTGATTGTGATGAACACGCCTGGTGGCAATACCATCAGCACCTGTGAGCAAACCTGGGCGTTGATCTTTGCTTTGATGAGGCACACTGCACCAGCTGATCTTGTCATGCATCAGGGCGGGTGGGATCGTAGCAAATTCGTTGGCACCCAACTGGCCGGAAAGACACTAGGTGTTATTGGCTTGGGGCGCATTGGCCGTGAAGTTGCTAAACGAGCACTGGTCATGGAAATGAAAGTGGTAGGGTATGATCCTGTACTTACTGCTGACCGGATCCAGGCAATGGGGTTTGAAGCAGCGTCGGATGTGCAGACAGTCTTAAAGCAGGCGGACCTGGTAACTATTCATGTGCCACTCACTGAAGAAACCAAAGACCTCATTGGGGCTGCAGAACTGGCTTTGATGAAAAAGGGCAGCCGGATCATTAACTGTGCTCGCGGTGGTATCATCAATGAACATGCCCTGGCTGATGCATTGAAGTCGGGTCACCTGGCTGGTGCCGGGCTTGATGTCTTTGTAGAAGAGCCGCCACCAGCAGATCATCCGCTTCGTTCACTATCTAATGTGGTGCTGACGCCTCACTTGGGGGCATCTACCAGTGAAGCACAGAAATCAGTGGCGCTCGAAGCTGCTCATCTTCTGGTTGATTATCTCACCAAAGGCCAGGTGAATTCTGCAGTTAACCTGCCCGCTGTAGATCGCGCGACATTGCAACAGCTACGTCCATACCTTGATGCAGCCCGCCGCATGGGACTTCTTCTTGCCCAAATTCAGGAAGGATCGATCAAGAAAGTATCACTCACGTTCCGCGGTGAATTGACAGGTTCAGCCATGTCCTGGCTGTCGGCTGCACTGGCGACCGGGCTGATGGAAACGCATCTTAGCGAAATGTTGACACCTGTTAATGCAGTGTTGGTAGCTCGCGAGCGAGGCATTGATATTATCGAAGAGCATAATCCTGGCAGGGGCGACTTCAATACACTCATCACGGCCAGCATGGTTACTGATAAAGTGACTCATCAAGTTTCAGCCACGTTATTTGGCAACGATTATTTACGTCTGGTTCAGATCGATGGCTTCAATCTGGAAAGTTATCTTGATGGCAACCTGTTGCTCTTCACTCACCGTGATTTGCCCGGCCTCATCGGCTACATTGGAACTGTCTTTGGGCATCATGGTGTCAACATTGCCCAAATGGTAGTAGGCAGAAAAGAGAAGGGGGGCGAAGCAGTGGCAGTCCTCAATCTCGACAATCTACCAACAGAGGCAGCATTGAATGAGGTCCGAAACCATCAGCACATTCGTACGATGCACCTGGTGAAGCTGCCACCTGCGGGTGAAGTCCCAGCCTGGTTAGCTTGAGCTTGGGCTGCTGAACAATTCCGTAATCGGTTCGCCATATGGCAGTGCTGTAGTGGTACGCAAGCCTGCAGCATAGCGAACGGTATTGGCAATGGCACTCGCATGAATCGGTCGGCTGGCTGGTTCCATGCCCAATCGGTCTGAACTGCCAATGACCTGTCCGCCTCGAACTCCACCACCGGCAAAGAGAGCCGACCAAACACCAGTCCAGTGGTCACGTCCGCCACGTAAGTTGATTTTGGGCGAGCGACCAAATTCACCGCAGGCCACTACTAAAGTGGAAGACAACAATCCCCGTTGTTCCAAGTTAGCGATCAACGTCGTGAATGTGGCATCAAACATGGGTGCTACCGTGTTCTTATAATCCTGTAGCGTGGTGTTCAGTGAAGCACCATCAGCATGGCAATCCCATGAAAGTGAATCGTAAACCGTGTTGAACATATTAATGACAACATGCTGATGCCCCTGTTCAATGGCCTGCCTGGCGAGCAGGCAGGATTGACCAAAAGCATGTTGACCAAAGGCTTCTTGCATCTTGTTGGTTTCTTTTCCGAGCCTTATAGCAGTGTTTGGCGCTATGGATCGAAATCCATCTTGACCCCGACTCAACTCAACCCCTGTATTTTCGATTTGACACGGAATGAGCAGGCTTTCCTGTTTTGCAGGCAGTTCCTTTACTACATGCGGGTACTGGCCTAGCTTCCCCTGTTGAACCAACTGCAGGCCAGTTTCGTGAATCGGTGGTTCCTGATGAAAAACCGAACGCACCACTGCAAGCCGGTGTGCCTGTTGTGCTAAACGTGGGAAGAGTTCGGTGAACTGCATGCCTGGAATACTGGTACGAATTGCCTTAAATGGGCCACGATATTCCAGCGGGGCATTGGGCTTTGGGTCCCAAGTATCAATATGGCTTGGTCCACCAACCAGGTTGATGAAGATACAGCGAAACGCATCTCGTGTGACGGGAGATTCTGAGGATCCAAGACAGGTAGACGTTATCAGTCCGGCTGCACCTAAGTGTAAAACGTCTCGTCGTGTGAGCTTGGGTATAGAAATCGGCGTTGCATTGCTGTTCATAAAACTCTCACCACAGTGGGGATGACACTGAGAGAATAGTATCAAAGTTTGCGTTCAGGTGCCAGCAACAACCATGATGAACTCAAACAAAAACACGAGTTGATACACTTGTTCAACTCGTGCTCTCGAAGGTAAATCAGATTGCATTATACTTTACGAAGTACGCCGACGAGGACACCCAGCACACGAATGTCTTTGACGTGATCAACATAGATAGGTTTCATCGCACCGTTGCAGGGTTCCAGACGAATGCGTTTGTTTTCCTTGTAGAACTTCTTTAACGTGGTTTCGCCATCCACCCAGGCAACAACCCGTTCACCATTCTTGGCTGTTTCCTGCTTCTTGATAACTACGTAATCGCCATTTTGAATGTGATCTTCGATCATCGATTCACCCGATACTCGAAGTACAAAGTTGTTATCGGCTTTAAACAATTCCCCTAGTTCCAGTTGTTCATTCAGTTCGATGGTGGAAACGGGAGCACCAGCAGAGACTACACCCAGCATTGGCAAAGTCACACTGCCCGGTTTGTAACCGACAATGTGAATGGCTCTAGCTGAAAATCCTTCCCGTTCAATGAAATTTTTCTTTTCCAGTGCCTTAAGGTGGCACATCACCCCATTCGGAGATTTGATCTTAAAGCGATTGGCAATCTCTCGCACGGTTGGTCCATATCCGCGTTCATCAATCTTTTCGCGAATGAACTCGTAGATATCCAGTTGTCGTTCAGTCAATTGATCGCTGGCAACTCGCATGATCGCCTCTTGCAAAAAGGGGACTGAGTGATGTACTGTACAGTGTATAACAGTCTTGCACGGGTGGTAAAGTGTACATGTACAAAAAATCTTAATCTGTGTCAAATATTCACTAGATTACTTCATTTATGTCAACCATCCCTTTTTTTGAGTTTTGCATGATTGATGATCGGTTTGTGAAAATGCTGGATGGTCAATTGTCTGATGACGAGAGCAGAAATCTCTTAAGTTCCATGCGAGGACTTCCAGTAACGGGAGAAATGCTGGCACAGGCAGCCAGTCTGTTGCGGGATCGTATGACAACCATCGAGTATCCTGAACCTCTGCTCGATACCTGTGGAACCGGTGGCGATCATCAATGCACCTTGAACATCAGCACTGCAGCAGCATTTGTTGTTGCTGGCGCTGGTGTGAAAGTTGCCAAGCATGGCAACCGGTCGGTTTCCAGTTCGTCAGGCAGTTCAGATGTTTTGAATATATTGGGAGTTCACACGGATATTCCTTCAGAAGGAGTTAAGGCTTGTCTTGATGAAGCGGGCATTGGTTTCTGCTTTGCCCCAAGGTTCCACCCCAGGCTGCGAGCCATGGCGCCAATCAGGAAGCAACTGGGTTTTCCCACTATTTTTAATCTGCTAGGCCCTTTGTGCAATCCGGCAATGGTTCAACGCCAGGTCATGGGTATAGGCAGCAGAGAGTATCTGCGTCCCATGGCTGAAGCACTTTTATCATTGGGTGTAGAACGGGCTGCGGTGGTACATGGCGATCCTCGATTGGATGAAGTCTCACTGCAAGGGGCTACTCAGGTGTTTCTGATTTCAGATGGGACTATTCGTGAAATGTCGTGGTCGCCCAGTGATTTTGGGTTTGAACCGCAATCCATAGAGTCGATCCGCTGTTCTGATGCGAGTGAAAGTGCAGATCAGATCAAAAGAATTCTACAAAATGAATCAGTTCCCGGTTTGCCCTGGGTACTGGCTAATGCAGCAGCCAGTTTGCATGTCACTCATCCGGAAAAAACACTAAGTGAATGTGTACAATGGTCACAGGAGGTGGTACGCTCAGGCAGAGCGTATCGTGCACTGCAATTATTGCAGTTAGTCAGTCAAAAGTACCTCTCTTCTTCCTGACAGCTTCCATGTCGAAAAAGACCATTATCATTGGCGATCCTGGCATAGACACGGCTTTTGCTATCGCCCTGGGTCTGTTTCATCATGAACTTGACGTGGTTGCTTTGGCAGCGACTGCAGGGAATGTATCTGCGGAGCAAGCCTCAGAAAACCTGCACAATCTGGTGGAACATTTTGATCCGCAAAGGCTGCCTCGAATTGGTCATGCAATACCTGTTTCGTTTGAGCCATTTGGGCAGCGTATGTGTGGAGCGCATGGTCTGGGTGGGCTGAAGCTATCTTCGGTAAAGAAGTTGCATAGCCTGCCTGCGGATAAAGTCATTGTGGAAGAAGCGAAAAAATATCATCACGAAGCGCACATCGTATTGCTTGGACCTGCAACTGTGTTGGCACTTGCTTTGGAACGAGATCCTGAATTGCCCTTTCATTTGAAGGGCCTGGTCATTGTTGGTGGTGTCTACCAGGAAGCAGGAGATGCAGGTCCGATATCAGAGCATCACTTCCATGCAGATGCTTTATCTGCCCGCAAGGTAATACAGTGTGGTATCCCTCTTGTACTGATCCCGCTTGATATCTCTCGTCGTTTTGCTTTTTCACCTGCAGAACTCGATGAACTGTTGGCGGGAAATTCATCGGTAAACAACCTTCTCCGACGATTGGTTCCCGGTGGCTTACGGGCATCAGCGGAACATTGTGGTATTGAAGGGCTGATCCTGCCCGATCTTGCGGGTATCTGTTATATGCTTTGGCCCCAGTTCTTTACAACTAAGCTGCGTGTCATGGACATTGAAACCCAAGGGGAGTTAACGCATGGCATGTGTGTTATCGAACATCGACACACCAAAAAAACTCCCAATGTAGAGTTGGTAGTGGATGCTGATCTGGTAAGCTTGAAAGCAGAGCTACACAAAGCCTTTCATGGATTTTGCGGATGACCAAGGATTCCTGGTATCTCTTAAAGTGTTCCACCTGTTGGGCCACATTACGCATCAAGAATGAATATACGCATATGCGAGGGAAATGCCCCTCATGCGGTTCTCGCATACCGGCTCCTATCCCTAAAGCACTATCTTTTGATGCTGATCTGGTCGATGGTGAGCCACTCGATGAAGAATGGCCTGAACCCGCTACCTTGATGTCGAAGCAAGAATCTGAAGTCTCTTCCTACGCCCTCAGTCAAACGGATGGCACAACTGGATCAGTGACAGCAACCAACCAGGCGAAGCAGGAAGAGGAGGAAAGTGGCGTCTACTCTTTGGCATTCGAGCCTGATTTGCCCAAGACACCGGGAGTTACGCGATCAGCAGAGTGGGATCAATCGCCTGTCAGTACACAACCACCAACGCCTGAAAAGAAAGGCGACAACAAGCCGCTTCCGCCAGCTGTCATTGATTTGTCCGCACCTGCTCCAACGAATGATGATAAAGTTTTGTCTTTCAAAACAGAAATCGATCCACTGTTTGGCGATGAAGTCAAAGTGGAAGTGAAAACGGAAGCTCCCAAGCCTGTTCAACAAGAACCCGCTGTTGTACAACCCGCTCCAGTTGCACGCCTGGCTACGCAGGAAGACGAAGAGGATTTGTCTTCGAGCCAGATTTCGTCGATTGGAGCTGCAGTAAAGAAAAAGAAGAAAAAGAAAACAACAGAATCTTCACCTCAGCCAAGTTCTGAATTGGATAAGCCAACATCCGATACCCATCTCTACCGTTTGAGTTCTGCAGAAGAGAACCGTGTCAAGCTCGACGAAGTCCCGAAGGCACTGTTCATTGATGGTGTCTTTACTTTTCCGTGGCAGCCTCGAAATCTTCCTCCGTGGATATGGCTATCCATCTTTTTCGGATTAATATTTCTGCTCTTTAGGTTGATGGCATATGTACTGGAATCTGGCAGCATGATGGCCCAGGTGGGCGTTGGTGCTATTGGTATGGCTTCAGCAGTGTTTATCTTGTTTACCCTGTCATATGGCGCCGCCTGTTGGTCGAACACAATTACTTTTACCTCGGCAGGTAGCTTGGCAGTTGACTGGTCAACAGATGGGTGGAAAGAAAATGTCGTCACCATGCTGAGGATTGGGTACTACTTTGTTATCGCCATGCTGATGTCTACGCCATTTCTGGCCCTGAATGTGTTAGATATTGGCACATACCTGTGGTTGATGTCCATTCTCTTCTTTTTCCCATTGTTTCTATTCAGTGGACTAGCTTCGCTGACATTTTGGAACTTTATTCACGAAGGCGTGTTTAAGAAAGTGCTCGCCAAGCTACATCACTACCTGCTGATGTATGTCATCAGCTTGGTATTATTTGGTATTGCAGGCGTAGCCATCTATTTCACAATACGATTTGGATGGATTTGCCTGTTCTCAGGCCCGCTCTTTGCCGCTGTCTGGTTGATCTATGGTCGCTTGTTGGGGCGCATGGCATTTCTTCTTCAGCAGGAACCCAAGCGAAAGAAAAAGAAGAAGAAAAAGAAACAACCTCAGGAAGAAAACTCCGACGCTGCCCATGCTGATGACGAATCGGTTCTGGAAGAGATGAATGTAAAAGGCCCACGGGAGGACGCCCGTGGGCCTGGGGGAGCGCGACCGGTGTAACCCGGTCGCGGCGGTGGGGCTGCTTAATATCGGAGTTCCAGTCCCAGGTTCAGACCGTGTGCATAGTATCGGCCTTCCTTGAACATATTGGAGACTGGTATTGGTTGTGCGGCTGTGCCCAGGTCAATGGTACCTGCACCGTTAGAAGGTGCACCGCCGCCATTCATCTGAGCCACGCGTGTCATCACCAGGATATTGTACCCTGCGAACACACTGCAATGTTCCGTGATGTGGAAGCCTGCATTCAGGCTGCCTTCTAATGCAAAGGCTAGACGGGTGCGTTCTTCTTTATAGATGGTTGGTGCAGGATAAACTTCGAAGGGGATATTAACATCAGTGTTGCCAACCACTTCGACTGCTGACAGGCTCTGTCGCATAGCACCAAATGCTAACTTGCCAAAGCCATTCAGAAAGAACCTGCCAAGATCAGTATCGAAGCGGGCGCCTACCTGAGCTGCATAAAACTGATTGTATGCACGGTATTGTCCACCCAGGAAAGTAGTGCTGGTGGTAGGATTGCCAAATTCATTAATGATGTAACGGTCATCTGTCACGCTGAGGAATTGAGTAAGCTCGTGATTGAATTCCAGGTCAAGGTAACGGAGACCATATATCTCACTGACAACGGTGTTGCCGATGGTGAAGCCGCGGTGATTCACATTAGCTTCGAAGCCGTATAGCTGTGAACTGGCTTTGCCTTCGATGGATGCTGCAAGATCCGCATCGAAAACTACAGGTGTTTCGGTAAGTACATTGACTGGAAGTGGTGGATCACCGGAAACGATCGTGGTAATGGTGACATCGCTTAACCCCGTCTGAAACTGAACATTATTGACCGAAGCGGTTCCTCGGAACCCAACGGTCTTGCGTTCCAGCTGAAAGTAAGAGAACTCAGCACCCCAATCATGATTGGAGTCGAGGAACATACCTATGGTGATACGGCCGCCGGTGCGATCCTGTCCATCCAGACCTGAGCCTGTCAGAATACTGGGATCGAGCTTGGCAACGCCGGAGATATCTTTGGTTTCAAAAAGAATCGGATTCAGCGGATCGGTGATGTTATAGGAAGCTGATCGGAAGCCATATGGCATGCTATCCCGAAAAGCAGGCAATGAATCTATACCACTATTCCGGAAAGTACTGCCTAACTGCCACACGAGCACTTCGGCCCGGCCATACAGACGGTAGTCATTTCCAAAGGATGAGCAACCGTTTCCATTGCTGCATCCGACAGCACAATCGTGCTGGGCAATGGTACCAGTGCGGGCTGCTGTACCACTAGCCATCCGTACGGAGGCTAACTCAATATTTTCCTGGGCCGCGGCGAAACCTGTGCCGGCCAACATCGCAGTCAACGACCAAACGATCTTGCGCTTCATGGAACTCCCCCTGCATCACGCAGATGCCTGTATCCAATGCAAGGTCATAGCCCCTGACTTGATCGGTGTTTCTTGGGTCAGATCAAGCCCCGGGACCTGGTCCCTGCGTGTTGGCAAACTTCAACTTCATAACCTCATGGCGAACATCGGTTCAGTGGTGCGTTGCTTGCTGAACTTTTCGGTCAAGTTGGTCTTGACACGAATATCGCACACTCTGGTTATGCCAGCTTTGTTATCGGCAACGAAGGGGAGGTGAATAAAATGTTTGCCTAAAAAGAATTTGGGAAATTTGGATAAACTTCTACCCGCTGAATATGCTCGTTGCGGTTTTACTGTTAAATAACAGCTTATTTTGGCACATTGGCTGTAGTTGACGAGACTTTTTCAACTCCTGGTGTAACCGGATTAATATTGATCGACTCTATTTTCAAATCATCGAGATAGACAGTTCCCATCCCAGTTAATGCAATGGAGAGAGAAATCTGTCCAGAACTTGGGACGGTTCGATACAATTCGATCTTTTTCCAATTGGTGGAATGATACAACCGAACCCCCAATGCTTCTGTGCCGGCTGAATCATAGATCAGTAATCCGTCGGCACTGGCTTTGAGGGGTTGCGGGATGCGGTACCATCCTGTCAATTTCACGGTGGTTCCGGGTGGCAACTGAACTGGTGGGGTAGTCAAAGCCAGGAAAGTACGTTCCAAAGCATCCGGTGCATAATTGGGATCTTTTGGAGTAATAGACAGTTTCCAGCATTGATTTCCTTCATGAGGAGATTCACTCACCCTGGCTTCAGCTAGTAGAACTTCATCCAGAGTATCTTTCTTAATTGACCAGCCCGTTGGAACCGGCCCAACTGGTGCTTCACAATCTCCATCGCGCAGCAGGTTTCCGCTCAACTGCCCCTGATTGGTTTGCTTCAGCCAGTCGTAATATCGAGGCAATGTGTAGTAACTCAATGTGTATGGCGAACTCACTGGACTACTAAGACCTTTCACTGTGTAATCCCAGTGGTTTCGCATCAGTTGTCTGATGTATTGCCCACTTCGCTGACTTGCTTGATAAGACAGACGTTGATCCGCGAGATTACCACGCGAAAACGATTGAAAAGCATCTTGCAGATGCTTGTAGGCCTGTTCGCGAAGTTGATGGTCATACGGCCTGTTCAAGCCGTGTGATTTGAGCTGTTCATGCACTGCTTCTACAGTAGTCAATTCCTCTCGTGCGGCATCATAGGCCCACTGTGCAGTCTGGCGTGCTGACTGTTGTGCTTTCTGCTGAATCGTTCCAATCTTGTTGGCATCGTTGGTGCAGAGCAGGGCAGTGCAAATCGAAAATTCGGGGATCACCACTTCTACACCACCTGCTGCCCGTCGATGATGCAAGGCGCGTAAATCACCAGGCACTACTTCGTATACCTGTGAATCGATAGGAACCCCAGGAATGACGAGTTGCAGATGCTTGACATGACTTGGACCCATGACAAACTGGTTGTCTGGTGTAGTCCAGATAGGCAATACGAGGAAACCACCTTCACAACGGGCAACTGCACAATGGATGCGAGGATCGCGTGTATTGATCCAGACGATGTCTTGCATGGTTGCCAGAAATGGTTCCAGCAGGTTGAAATGCTGGTTCAATAAAGCCAACTCGAGTTTTCTAGCCTTGCCCAGTTTTTCATCATTCAGCGATGCATCAGCCCAGAATCCGAGTCCACGATAACCTGCTGACAGTGCCAAAAATGACATCAAACGAATTTGCCCGGGATTAGGCCCCAAATCAGCTTGATTTTTGGTTCGTTCAACACCCGTAAGCATAACTTTCGTAGATTCAGGTACATGAGTTTGAACCCAGGTCCAGAAATAGGCATCAGGCTGAGCCAGACGGGTTCGGCTCACCAGCCAATCGCGATATTCAATGGGATTCAGGGTAGTCATCAGTGGCCAGCGATGGACACCGATCATTTCGAGATGCTGGCTGTATTGGCGGTAACCATTCCACACAGACCCAGAATAGAGTTGTCCTTGAGTACGTGATCCACGGAGCGATTTGCTGACGATATCTGCCTGGTCAGTTGTCAGTCCACTTTCACCACTCAATTGCCAGGCTAGGACATGATCAGTGCGAGGAAAGCGATCTATCTCGTTACGCAAGGAAACGCTGGTCAATGCAGCCAGACCACCGGTTGGCGGTCGCAACTCCGGGATCAGCCAGAAGCCTTCGCGAACGGCGGATGTCAGTACTGACTCTGGGGTTTTACTGTCTATCCACAGTGTATTGAAACCAATCTCGCGTAGATTTTTCAGTGAGTTGGTGTCGGTGTAGCGAATACCTCGCATAAAGAAGGTCTGCTTGTTGACCATCAGTTTGTTTCGAGTCAGTTCTACCAAGGGAGTATTGTTGCGCATCGGAGTAATACTGGTTGGTGTGGAGGTATTTTTGGGTTCACTGGTAGAAATGTTCAAAACTGGACTGACTTCCACATCATCGATCCAGACCAGGTGCTCACCTGGTCCGCTATACACATTGAGTTGCAGTTGATCAAAATAGGCACCCTCGACATTGACTTTGCGATTCAACTCACCTTGTAATAGCGAAACCTGTGAAGCAACCTCTTTCAAAGGGTTACGAAGCCAGAGTTGTTGCCACTGGCCAGATTGGACATACATATCGCCAACGACGAGCATCGTAACCGGCTGATCCAGATTTTTGCTGTTGCGTTCACGTGGAAGCACGACTCTTGCAGCAATCTTAAGTCCAGGACGATTGGCTTTGATCCAGACACTGATCAGCATGTCCTCTACGATTTCAGTACGTGGCAATCCATACCAGTAGTAGATGTTTGTTCCGGATTTTGCGATAAGATGGATATGTTCTGAATGAGTTCCCGTGTGCGCAACGGTATTGGATATCTGATGGCGGTTTTCCTGGAATGGTGCATCAGCAGTACCAGATCGCCAGGCCATTGTGCCTTGTTCAAAACTGTCACGATGATGGTTGGACGTTGGGGGTTGGGCAGTAGCTGAGATCATCAGGCCGCTCATTACAAGAAGCGCAAACAGGCCGCTGATATGACGAATTGGGCCGGTATCCATACCAACCTCCAGAATCTCGATACAGTTATTTCAAGTGGATACCACAACCCCGAAAACGCGCAAAGCCCAATCCGGCTTGCAGTTAGTTGTTCAGATGACAATGAAGTTTCACAATTACTCTGGTTAAGGATTTGCTTGCTGACATTGCCCATGTGCCTTACACTAACACAGCAAACTAATTGGAGAAACGTATGCAAATCGTCGTGACGGCTCGTCATGGGCATTTGTCAGCGGAACATCAAACACAAATAGAAGCTAAAGTGGGTAAGTTACTCCATTATTTCAGTCGAGTTGAGTCAATAAATGTAACCGTCAATCTGGAACATCAGCACGGACCGAAAGATGTTGAAATACAGTTAAATGCAGAACACAAGCATGATTTTGTGGCAAAAGACAGTGATGTTGATATCTTTGTCGGCTTGGACAAAGCATTGGCCAAGATGGAGCATCAGATTCGCAAGTATAAAGAGAAGATACAGGATCATCGTCGCGCCCCAGCTGCTGGCGATATTATCGGTAACCCATAAGGGGCTGTCAGACCGGGAGTCAGCGTTTTACCTATGAGCATACGCATTACTGATTTTGTCATCCGAGAAGCTATTGTGCCTGGCATCCACGCCGGTACCAAGGATGCCGTCATTCGAGAACTGGTTGCGAGCCTGAAATCAACCGGGAAGGTGGCTGAATCGGATGAAGAAAACATTGTCAAAGCCATCACCCGTCGGGAACAACTCGGGTCAACTGGTATAGGTCGAGGTGTGGCAATCCCCCATGCCAAACACGAAAGTGTTGGCAAACTCATAGGCACTGTTGGCATAGCGCCAGCTGGTATTGCCTTTGAGAGTCTCGATAACGATCCGGTAAACATCTTTGTCATGCTGCTTTATGCTCCCGAGCGGCCTGGTGAACACTTACGGGCACTGGAAGCGGTTTCCAGGCTGCTGCGGGATGAGAAGTTTTGTCAAACACTCTTGCAAGCCAAGACTGGTGATGAAATCTGGCAGCTACTTTGTGAAGCGGATGGCATCGCAGCAAGATAGCTCAAACGAACTGGGAGCAAGGTTCGATGACGGGTAATGCTAGTAAAGAACGAAAGGTGGAGATTCACTTTCCAGTGGGTCTGCACGTTCGTCCAGCTACTATCATTGCTCAGAAAGCAAGGAGGTTTCAGGCAGAAGTATTTCTGGTTTACCAGGAGCGAAAAGTAAGTGCACGCAATGTTTTCGATATGTTCCTGTTGGGAGCTGAGAAAGGCGCTATTGTCACTCTGGAGACGGATGGTGCCGGCGATTCAGAACAGGCACTCGAAGCACTGGCTGCTCTGTTTGCTCCTGATTGCCCCGAAATGATTTTGCCTGAAGATTAACCATCATTGATGAGTATCGCCGCCTGATATGGATAGCAAACCCGGAATACCTGTTGCACCTGGAGTAGCGATCGGCCCAGCCTTTGTGCTGCATGCCGAATCTTACCGTATTCCGGATCGGTTTATCGCTCGTGGCAGTTACCCTTCCGAAATTGCTCGGTTTAAACAAGCACTCGAAGCTGCAGCGGCAGAGGCCAGACAGCGTGCATCAGATCTGGAAGTTGCTGTAGGAGCGCAGGTTAGTGCAATATTCAGTGCCCATGCGGCAATGATGGAAGACCCCGGATTTCATCAGGAAGTGGAATCACATATTCGTGATTCAGGGTACACGCCGGAATATGCAGTCAGCAAGATCATCAATAAACGTGTCAATCTTCTGGCAAGTCTCAAAAAAGATTACTTTGCGGCTCGCGATGTTGATTTGCGCGATCTGGAAAAACTTCTACTTCATCATCTGCTCGGTAAGCGACGCGAACCACTGGAGCAATTGTCGCAGCCTGTCGTCTTACTTGCAGAGGATTTGACACCAAGTGAAATATTATCTATCGACCGGACAAAAATCCTGGGAGTTGCCACTGAGCATGGTGGCAAGACGAGTCATAGTGCCATTTTGGCTGCTGACCTGTTGCAGGTACCAGTAGTTTTTGGCCTGGGTCGAATACTCAATCTCGTTTCGGGTGGTGATAGGGTTATTGTAGATGGCGGAAGGGGATTACTGATCCTTTCGCCTGATGAAGAAACTCTGGAGCGCTATGAGCGGGCCAGGGCTTCCTATGCAGTCCATGAAGAAGATTTGGCTCAGCTTCGGGATTTGTCTGCAGAAACTCTGGATGAAGTTAAAATTCAATTGCTGGGTAATATCGAGATTCCCGAAGAGATTCCATTATGTCTGGAACGTGGTTGTGAAGGAATTGGACTGTACCGTACCGAATTCCTGTATCTCGACCAAAACAAGCATCCAAACGAAGAAGAGCAGTTTGCTGCCTATTCAGATGTCGTTAAACAAATGGCAGGTCGGCCTGTTACTATTAGAACACTGGATCTGGGGGGAGATAAATTTACCCAGTTTGGTGAATATACACATGCCGAGAAGAACCCATTTCTAGGGGTACGCAGTATCAGGCTGTGCCTGAGAAACCTTGATTTATTCAAACCTCAGTTACGGGCGATCTTAAGGGCAACGGCCATTCCGGATGCCGATGTCCGAATTATGTTCCCTATGATCTCCACGTTAAGAGAACTGCGTGACAGTAAACATGTACTGAGAAATGTCATGGAAGACCTCGAAGAAGACGGATACACCTTCCAACGGAAGGTCAAGATTGGTACCATGATTGAAGTACCATCGGCTGCGATCATGGCCGAACAACTGGCGAAGGAGGTGGACTTCTTCTCCATTGGTACGAACGATTTGATCCAGTATGTCCTGGCTGCTGACAGAACCAATGAAAATGTCGCAACACTGTATACCCCTGCTGATCCCGCCGTCTTGCGGTTGATCAAACTGGTAGTCGATGCTGCTAACAAACAAGGCATCGAAGTAAGTGTATGTGGCGAAATGGGAGGCGACCCGGACTATACCATGCTACTGGTTGGCTTGGGACTGCGCTGTATTTCAGCAGGTTCAGTCCATGTGCCCGAAGTGAAGCAACTGATCAGGTCGTTTCGAACTGAAGAAGCCATAACGGTTGCTCGAACTGCCTTGCAGCTTGAGACAGCCCGGGAAGTTAACAATTACTTGCGCGAACAGACACGCCGCGTTCTACCCCAGTATGAAGATTAAGATGTTTGACTGTTTGAACATTGATCGTCACGGGGGAGGGAACTCCAGAAAGAAGTACTGATGCTGAGTTGATTGAGCTTTTGCCGATTCAGCCGTCTTCTTTCATAGACATAGTGTGTCACGCGCCGTTGGGAAACCACGGCGAGATGTCTGAGGTGAATGTCCAGCCTGATGTGTGCAAGCTCCGTCTTCGTTTTTCGAAGGCCGGAGATATTCGATTTCTCAGCCACCATGATCTCATGAGGCTGATGGAACGATTGATGCGTCGCGCACAAATCCCTTTCCGGTCAACGGAAGGTTATAATCCCAAACCCAAGATTACTTTTGCCAGTGCCCTCAGTCTTGGCATTGTGGGACACAAGGAAGTTGTTGAACTCGAACTGGATGGTAAGCATGATGCGGTCCGGGTGTTGATCACATTGAATGAGCTCGCGCCGGAAGGGTTGGACTTTTTGTCAGTAGATACCGTTCCTGTTCGCAGTACTGCTCAGCCTGTACGCGCCATCTATTTCTATCCGCTGCCTCCGGTATATCGTCCGGACATCAGCGATCGCTTGTCGCAACTGATGCTGAGTGACACGCTGGTCATTGATCGTATCCGCAATGTATTGCAGGCCCCGGCCAGGGCAGAACCTTTGGCAGAAGAACGCCTTGACGCATTGACCACCGCTGAACCTCTGATGACCCGTGTTGAGGTCAAGAAACTGGACATCAAGCCGTTCATACATCGTCTCTGGCGAGACAGCCAGGGATATTGGATGGACGTTGCTATTACCAATCACGGAGCTATTCGCCCCGAAGAATTGCTCCGTCTGGTAGATTTGGAAAACCACATGCTCGATGGCGAATCCGTCCTCGAGCGTACCGAACTGTTCCTGGAAGACGAGTTGCCAGCCGCGAAACCGGCTGTTTCATCCGGTGCTGTACCTTGTCTTAAGCAAGGCGACCTGCAGGAACCTACTTTAACCCAAGTACCGGTTGTATACCGGTCTGTTTGAGAAAGAAACAATGACTCCCGAATATCAACGTCCCGTAACCCGTAAACGCGTTCGCAAGGAAATGCTGATCAACGCTATTCCAACTGAAGAAGTGCGCATTGCCATCATGGAGGATGGAGTACTGGAAGAACTGTACGTAGAACGTTCCACCCAGGAAAGTTTTGTTGGCAACATCTATCGTGGAAAAATTGTCAACATTGAACCGAGCATACAGGCTGCATTTGTGGACTTTGGCGTAGGCCGAAATGGCTTCCTGCATGTATCTGATGTGGATCCACAGTATTACAAACATCTGACAGAAGGTAACGATAGACATCGTAAGGATAACCTGCTTGATGTTCTTGACATCCCAGAAATCTCTCTGGAGGAAGAAGAAGCGCTTGAGGCAAGCGCATTGATGGATGACGATGATGAGGAAACCATCGAGACTGTCGAAATCATTGAGGATCAAAGCGATGAGGAAGTGACTCTCGAAGACGAATATGTTCCACCTGAGAGGCCTCGATCACGACGCTCTTCATTTGAAGATTCCAGGGGCGGCGGATCACGTACTGGTCGTTCGCGAGATAGAGATTCACGCCACTCGCATGACAGGTCTGAACGAGGCCATCGTGAAGGGAATCGCTCACATGGTCGAGATCGGCAACAGCCGGTGATTGCTCCTCCTGCAGTTAAGGAAACGCAAATCATCGAGCCAACACCAACAACAATCACACATATTAAGCAGAATGTAACAGAGCCGCCAGCCAGCGGGTTCGGATTCGGGATTTTATTTGAACCGGCTTCCGATACCGAAGTACAGGCTGATCGCGTTATCACGGAATCTGTACCCGCTTTACCTGTCGAACCCCATTTGGGACTTTCGTCTCAGTTCGAACAACCTGTATATTCACAAGAGAAAATTACAACCAATGCCTCGTCGTTTGATTTGGAAGACTTCAGCTTTCCATCAATCGATCAATCACCCTCTGCAGTGCCAATGCCAGCAGCGGAAAGAAAGACGGAAGAAACGACAATAGAGTTGGATGCCTTTGATGTGAGCTTTGCATCAATGAAAGCACCAGAATCGCCTGTTTTTCCAGAATTTGGCCATGAGCAAACAAGCAAGCTCAGTAATGAAATACCTGATGTAGAAATTGATACTGGAGTTTCTCAACCAATTGATGAAGTCATTCCTCATTTTGATCGAGGCGAAGAACCTGAGTCTTCCATTCCGACTTTCAATCGCGAAATGGTAGATGAGCCTATTCAGTTTGATGAATCCACTGAAAGCGAGCTAAGTGAAGAAGCATCACCACATACTCGTGAATATGGCGCTAGGCGTCCTCGATCCGGTGGCCGTGATCGTGATGGCAATCGCGGACGTGGAAATCGTGGAGGTTTTCAACGAAGTGGTCCTGGCGGAGATCGCCGGCAGCGAAATACCAGTCGGGATTTTGGCCGTGATGGTCCTAATGCAGCTCCCAAGCCTCCTATTCAGGAAATTTTCCGAAGAGGTCAGGAAGTACTGGTGCAGGTTATCAAGGAAGGTATCGGCACCAAGGGGCCAACCTTGTCCACTTACATCAGCATTCCAGGGCGTTACCTGGTCGTTATGCCTGGCCTCAGTCGTATTGGTGTCTCTCGCAAAATAGGTGATGAACAACAACGTCGCCGACTTCGCAACATCCTACAGGATTTGCAGCCACCACGCGGGTTGGGGTTCATCATCCGTACTGCCGGCTTGGATAGAACCAAGAAAGAGTTGCAGCGCGATCTGGCATACCTCACACGATTGTGGCGGGTGATTGCCAATCGTATTAAGAAATCCCGCGGTCCAGCTCCGATTTATCAGGAAAGTGACATTATCACTCGAACGATTCGCGATATTTTCAACAATCATATCGAAAAGATTCGTGTGGATGAACCGGTTTCCTATCAGCATGCTCATGAGTTCATGCAGTTTGTCATGCCTCGTTATGCAGACAGGCTGGTGCTTGAGCAGGGGCTTGAACCACTCTTCCACCGGTTTGGTATCGAAGCAGAAATTGGGAACATTCAGAACAAACGGGTTCCACTCGCTAACGGTGGTTCACTGGTGATTGATCAGACGGAAGCACTTGTTGCCATTGATGTCAACTCCGGCCAGTTCCGCCAGGAAAGTGATGCCGAGGAAAACGCTTACCAGATGAACCTGGCTGCTGCCAAGGAAGTGGCTCGACAACTCAGGCTTCGTGATCTTGGAGGTGTGATCGTCATCGATTTCATCGACATGCGCGAAGAACGGCATCGCCGTGAAATTGAGCGAGCACTTCGCCTGGCGATAAGCCGTGACCGAGCACGAACCAAGGTGCTGCGCATGTCCCAGTTTGGCATCATACAAATGACCAGACAACGCATCAGGCCTTCACTCAAGCGAACGAATTTTGACGAATGCCCTGCCTGCCGTGCAACTGGCTTGGTCAAAACCGGTGAGACCATGAGCATCGAGGTGATGCGAATGCTCCAACTGGCAGCATGGCGACCCAATGTGTCACGTGTACGCATTCGAGTTGCCGATACACTGGCACAATACCTGCTTAACCGCAAGCGACGTGAAATTGCCAAGCTGGAAGAAGAAGGGAAAATCCAGGTCACCATTCTCGGTGTTCCTCAAGCAATGCCTGAAACATTGGAGATTCAATGCCTGGATGAATCTGGTGGAGAAATCCGTTTGACTCGTCCACCTGAGCTAAAGAAGAAACAAAGCAAGTAGTATTCGCCTTGTTGGCAAGCCATTGACAAGTGATTGACAATGGCTTGCTTGAATGGATCAGTCTCGAAATGTCTTACGCAAGAATGCCTGCACTTCATCCCAATGGTTGGCCACTGCCTTGTAATCTACTTCCATTGCATTCACTGTGGTTAGGGTTTGAATGCGTGGCTTATCCAGAACTACTTTAGGGTTGAGGGGAATTTGTGCGCTGGGCCCCAGGGCCAACTGCCTTTCCACAAGCTCGCTTAATAGATAGTCAATCAGCTTTTTGCCTGTATCTGCGTGTGGAGCATTCTTGATTAGTCCGAGTGTATTGGGCAGAAACAGTGTGCCAGTAGTGGTTTGATCCAGATACACCATTCTCACAGGCTTCTTCATGTTCTGAACAACCACAGCATCGTCAGTATCAGTCAGTCCCATATCGATTTGACCATCTCCCACCGCGACAGCTACATCTTTGTTCCCAGGTAGAATGACAGCCGATTGAGCCATCTGTTCCATCAGTTTTTGAGTCGGCTCACTTCCCAACCGTTGCCACAAACAAGCCATGTGCGTTGCAGTGGTTCCAAAAAATGGCTTAGCCATTCCCCAACGCTTGTTCCACCATGGCTGCAACAGTTCCTGTAGTGTTTTGGGCGTATCAAGCTCTGCGATGCGTTCATGCACTACCAGGACTCGGGCTCTTGCCGCAAAGGCTTGCCAATAGTTACCTGCAGGTCGCGTCCAGGAAGGATAATCTTTTGCCGATGACGAAACATATGGCTGCAGCAACTGTTTCTGTGCCAGACGCTGCATTAGTACAGGCTCATTGCACCAGAATACATCGCAACGTGGTTGACTGGATTCTCGCACAATCGATTCGTAAAGTCCTACCGTCTTGTTGGCTTCCGTATCCGACCGAATTTCGACCTGAATACCTGTGGTTTTCGTAAACTCTGCCAGCAGGCCGACTGCGTATTCACGATCCTGGCTGCAATAAAGTACCACTCGCTGTGACGCTTGCTTATGACAACCCACAGTGAGCAGGACCAATCCCAACATTACACAAAATAGACTTCGATTAACAGCCAAGATGATTGGCATCAAGATTCTCACTGTATTAGAATAGCAATGCGATATCTGAAAGGATGTCGTACTTTCATGCTATGCAGCCAAGTAATATTGGGAACTCATGCCACCCCATCCAAGTGCCTATCTGGTAGTGCGTCAAGGTTCTCAGTTCGGACGTGTTTACGAACTCGAAGCAGGAAAAAAACTGCTGATGGGTCGGGCCGAATCCAACGAAGTCGTGCTCGATGATGATTTGTGCAGCAGATTTCACGCAGAAGTATTCCGCAATACTGCAGGGCAATGGTCCATTCGTGACTGCGGCAGTCGAAATGGTACGAAAGTCAATAACAAGCTGCTCGAGAAAGATTGTCCTCTGCAACCCAATGACGAAATAGTTGTTGGTCGTAATACGTTCGTCTTTGTCCGCCACCTTTCTGAATTGCAGAGTGATCAGGAACTGTCAGATTCGCCGCTCGGACATGACATTGTTTCCCGAGTGCTGGTTTCGACTCGCTATGACAATGGCGAGACGATGCTGCCACCGACGGAGGAAGACGCAGCTTCCAGTGATGCAGGGCAGATGGATGGTCCAAAGCATCAGAAATTGACGAAAGACCTGGCGTTTCTGTTTCGTCTGGCGTTACAGATGGGACAGGCCCTCACGCTCGATGATTTGATTGAGCAGGTACTCACTGCATTGCTCGAAGCAACGCAGGCAGATTGTGCAGCGATTCTTCATCAGAATCAGCAGGGATCCCGGAGAGAATGGAAAGTGCTGGCGCACAAGAATCCGCCTCAACTGGAGAACTCGTTCATACCACCGCCGGTCAACGTAATCAGAGAAGTACTGGGAACCAAGCAGGCTGTTCTTGCCAGGGCACGAAACCGGTTTCAACCACAACAGAGCAATCGGAGCATTGCTTCCTTCATTATCGCGCCGGTCAAAATCAGTGATACAGTGGAGTTCCTTCTGTTCGTATATGTTGCAAATCCACTTCATGTCCTGCAGCAGGATTCACTGGAGATGTGCGTTGCTATCAGCAAGCAATTGGCGGTTGTTGCTCAGGGAATGAAGCGGCAGGAAGAACTCAGACAGGAACTCCAGGGGCTGCGAGAGCATATCGCTTCAGAAGTTCAACTCATTGGTAGAAGCCCTACGATTGAGGCAATTCTAGCTCAAATTGGCAAAGTAGCTGCAACGAATGCAACCGTGCTGATTCGCGGCGAAAGCGGTACAGGTAAAGAACTAGTGGCTCGTGCCATTCATCTAGCCAGTCCGCGAAAAGCTAATCCGTTTATTTGTCTTAACTGTGCTGCCTTGCCGGAATCACTTCTCGAGAGTGAACTGTTCGGCCATGAGAAAGGTGCATTTACTGGAGCCACGGAGCGAAAAATCGGTAAGTTCGAAGCTGCCAATGGCGGCACTATATTCCTTGATGAAATCGGCGAAATGCCTGCCAGCGCTCAGGCAAAACTGTTGCGAATACTGGAAGGCCATGCGTATGAACGCATCGGCGGTTCGGAGCCTGTCAAAGTAAATGTCAGGGTGGTTGCAGCTACCAATCGACCACTGGAGGAAGCCATTCGCCAGGGTCGTTTCAGGCAGGATTTGTATTATCGACTGCAAGTGGTTGAAATACGAGTACCTTCACTGCGTGAACGTCTTGAAGATATTCCGTTGCTGGCCAATCATTTTCTCGAAAGGTATAAGCAGGATATTGGCAAGAAAATTCCGGGGTTCAGTGAGGCAGCCATCGAGAAATTAAGACGACATCAATGGCTGGGGAATGTTCGTGAGCTGCGTAATGTCATTGAACGTGCCGTTGCACTTTCTGACGGCGGTATGATTGAGAGCGATGATCTATGGTTGTCTCCACTCACCTTGCCGTCTGCTACCGGTTCCAGTGAAACTCGTTCACAAGGCGCGTACCGCCCGTTGACATTGGAGAGCCTCGAGAAGGAACATATCATCAGTACTTTGAAACATGTCAATTGGGTGAAAAGTCAGGCTTCCACCATTCTCGGGATTGAACGCTCTACTCTTGATAGAAAAATGAAGGCCTACGAAATCAATCGAGATGAATCAAACAGTGAGATACCTTTAAAATAGCTGAATCAGTTGTGAAGAGAGGTAAACTTTACTTGGTCAATCATTGTTTCTTATGGTAGAATAATTGAGTTAGACCTGCCTACAGACCCTTATTTCCTGCCAATGGGTTTGTTTGTTTTGCCGAGGAAAAGCTGATGATACGCCGCCGAATCGGCATCATCTTCTCCTGTTGTTTTTTTCTCTTCGTTCATCCGCTGATAGCGGATGACAAAATTGATTATTTTGAGAACCATATTCGACCCATCCTGGCCGAGCATTGTTATTCCTGTCACGGGCCGGAGAAGTCCAAAGGCAATATCCGGTTGGATTTACCATCTGATCTTCAGAAAGGGCTGGATTCTGGGCCATTGTTTGTTCCTGGAAAACCGAAGCAAAGCCGATTGATGGAATTGCTGAGCCATTCGGCAGACATCAAAATGCCACCTAAAAAGAAATTGAGTGACGAACAGATTGACAAAGTACAAAATTGGATTGAACAAGGCGGTCACCTTCCAAAAGATAAAACGGTAGTATCTGAAAGCTGGAAGAATCATTGGGCATTTCAGCCTGTGAAAGCAAGTTCGACAAAACCACTTACTGAAACAATCAATCAACTGGTCGAAAAGCGGTTGAGAACTCAATCGTTTGCATCTGCAGCCCCTGCAGATCGGCGCACGTTGCTTCGACGGATCAAGTTTGATCTGGTGGGATTACCACCTTCCTTCGAAGAAATGCATAACTTTGTCAATGATCCAGCAGGTAATGATGAAGTAATGTCAAAATGGATCGATAAGGTGCTGGTTAGTCCTCAGTTTGGTGAGCGCTGGGCAAGGCATTGGCTCGATCTCGCAAGATATGCAGACAATAAAGGTTACATCGGTGTTGGAGTGGATCGCACTTACCCCTTTGCCTGGACCTATCGCGACTGGGTAGTGAATGCCTTCAACCAGGATATGCCTTACGATCAATTCCTGTCATACCAGATTGCTGCAGATCAACTGATTCGAAAAGATAATCCGCAGGATCTGGCTGCAATGGGTTTCATGACAGTTGGTCGCCGGTTCATTAACAATCCGCACGACATTATTGATGACCGCATTGATGTGACCATGCGGTCCATGATGGGGCTTACCGTTCAGTGTGCTCGTTGCCACGATCATAAATACGATCCGGTAAGTATCAAGGATTATTACAGCCTATACGGAGTATTTAACAGCAGCACCGAGCCTGACTTGGAAGAAATGCCACTACTGGGCATGTCGCCACCTCCAGAAGCATCTGCGGCATTCAATCAGGAATTAGTGAAACTCAAAAACGAATTGACCAAGTGGGATAAAGACCACGAGCAGAATAAGAAAGATAAGCCCATACTGTTTTTTGAACAGCGCAAGCCGCTTGAGAACAAAATACGTAGATTGCATGCTGATCATCCCGGTGCGCCGCCTCGCGGTATGATTCTGCTGGATAAGCCCCAGCCTGTGGAACCAGTAGTCTTTGTGCGTGGAAATCCGGGAAATCGTGGTCCTAAAATACCTCGACAGTTCCTGCCTTTTCTCACCAATCAGCAAGTTGAGCCGTTCAAGCAGGGCAGTGGACGGGTTGAGTTAGCCAAGGCTATTACCAGCCCTGATAATCCACTGACAGCCAGGGTTTGGGTAAACCGGGTTTGGGAACATTTAGTGGGTAAGCCATTGGTTGCCACCCCCAGCGACTTCGGTTTGCGAAGTGAACCACCCACCCATCCAGAGGTACTCGATGAACTGGCTGCTTCTTTAGTCAGAAATAAATGGTCAACCAGGAAATTGATCAAGAGTATCATGATGAGCCAGGTCTACAGGCAATCATCAGATCATGCGGAATCCTGGAAAAAGGACCCGGATAACCGCTGGCTGGCCCGCATGAACCGCAAACGACTCGAATGGGAACCTATGCGGGACAGTTTACTCTTGGTCAGCGGGCAGCTTGATTCAACACTTGGCGGGCCTTCAGTGGATATCTTCAAGCAAGGCAACCGGCGCCGTTCTCTCTATGCCTTTATTGACAGACAGAATCTCCCTGGCCTTTTCCGCACATTTGATGTCGCAATTCCCGATACTCATTCTCCTATGCGCTTTACCACTACAGTGCCACAGCAAACGCTTTTCTTTATGAACAGCGTCTTTCTGGCAGACCAGGTTAAAGCGTTTCTTCAGCAAAATGCTATTCAGAACATCACAGACCCCACCGAACGCATACACCGTTGTTATCAACTGATATTTGCACGTGATGCACGAGAACACGAATTTGCACTCGCAAGAGATTATCTGGGTAACAAGCCTGATCCGAATGCCTGGAAACAATGGGTGCATGCTTTATTGATGACAAACGAATTCATCTTTGTGGATTGACCCTGGAGCAATCATGCCTGTGACCCCAACACTTGCTCATCTTCTGCTGAACCGCCGGCAACTGCTGGCTCGGTGCGGCATGGGCATGGGTTCATTGGGGCTCAGTTCATTGCTGGCTTCGCAGGGAATGATGCAGGCTTCAGAAAAAGACAAACCTTCACCGCTCAATCCACTATTGCCTCGCTCGCCTCATTTCGTTCCCAGGGCCAAACATATCATCCACATCTTTGCCAATGGTGGGCCAAGTCATGTGGATACATTTGACCCCAAACCCAAATTGACTGAATACCATGGGAAAATGCTCCCACGACCCAACCTGGGCACGGAGCGTAAGACCGGTGCCGCATGGAAGTCGCCTTTTGAATTCAAACGCTATGGAAAGAGTGGCATCGAAGTCAGCGACCTGTTTCCACACGTCGGCTCGTGCGTTGATGATTTGTGCATCATCCGTTCGATGTATGCTGACATTCCTAATCATGAACCATCGCTGCTCTTGATGAACTGTGGCGAAGCGCGTTTGATTCGTCCCAGTTTTGGCTCTTGGATTACCTACGGCCTGGGTTCTGAGAATCAGAATCTGCCTGGTTTCGTCGTAATGTGTCCAGGCGGATACCCCATTCAAGAATCGCAGAACTGGCAAGCCGGTTTTCTTCCGGGCATCTACCAGGGTGCTTATCTCGATACCAAGCACGACAAAGTTGAAAAGCTGATCGAGAATATCAAGAACAATCGGTCAAGCTACCAGGAACAACGTAAGCAGATTGACCTGGTGCAATCTCTGAATGCTTTGCATCAGTCAGAGCGGAAAGACGATTTGCAACTCGAATCCCGTATTCAATCGTTTGAACTCGCCTACCGAATGCAGATGCAGGCTTCCGATGTCTTTGACCTCAGCAAGGAACCGCCCCATATTCTTGATATGTATGGGCCAGGTGTGCATGCCCGACAACTGCTATACGCCCGCCGCATGATCGAACGAGGCGTTCGCTTCGTGCAGGTCTGGCATGGTGATGGACAGCCTTGGGATAATCATGACGACCTGGAAGTGAACCACAAACGATTAGCCAAGCAGTGCGATCAGCCTATTGCAGCACTGCTGAAAGACCTGAAGCAGCGTGGCTTGCTGAACGATACTCTTGTTATTTGGGGTGGCGAGTTTGGCCGGACTCCGGTCGTGGAACTGCCCACACCTGGTTCCAATGCTGGCAAAGTCAACGGCCGCGATCATAACCACTGGGGCTTCTCGATGTGGCTGGCAGGCGGAGGGGTGAAAGCTGGCACCGTAGTGGGTGCCACCGACGAATTCGGGTTTCAATCAGTTGAGAACAAAGTCCATGTTCACGACTTGCACGCAACCTTATTGCATCTGCTGGGGTTTGATCATGAAAGATTCACATACCGCTATGCAGGAAGAGATTTCCGGCTGACTGATGTGCATGGCAAGGTCGTGAAAGACATCATTGCTTGAGAAACTACAGACCTTTTAAGTATTCCACCAGATCCTTGAGTTCCTGTTCCGTCAGCTTTCCATTTCCGGTTACCTTCTCTGGTGCATGCGGGCCAGTGAGAAGTTGTTCCAGTGTGTGAGCCCTGCCATCGTGCAGATAACTCATTCTGTCATACACGCCACGCAGGGTAGGAGGGTTGAATCCCTGGTAGTAGTCATAATTGCTTTCCAGACCAACTTTATGCACTTTGTTGTCTGTCAAGTATTCACCACGATGGCAAGTGGCACAACCAGCCTTGCTGCCTTCAAAGACTTCTTTTCCTCGGTGCATGGCTTCACTCATTTGTCCAGTCTTGCCACGATGCGGACTGACCGGTCCTGATAACGTTTCCAGGTAGGCTACCATGGCACTCACTTCATGATCGTTCATAGGCTTCCCCAACATCGATTCCTTCATCGATTTTCGCATGGCAGCGCCGAGGTCTTTCTGCCAGCCATGCCATGTCCAGGGGCCAGTGTGCGAGACATAACGCATCGAAGGCACCATTTTCGGGTTGCCCACCTGCCCATCATTCGTGGTGTCCATGGCAATGCCGTTACTATGTCCATCATGATGGCAACTGGCACAGGAATACCATTGATCGAAAGATCGGGTTCCATCGTAGAAAATGGTTTCGCCTTCACGGGCAAGACTTGGCGTTACCGGGCCTCCAAGAGCAATAGTTCGAACGATGGAACGTGATGCAACATCAATGACCTGGATAGCATTGAGAAGGTAGTTTACCACATAGAGAAGCCTGCTATCTTGGCTGAAACGAATATACATTGGTCGCCCACCTACCGGCAGTCGGAAATATCGCTCTTTATCTTGCCGCAGATCTTCGTCGATCAGGAATCGACTGTTGAAGCCTTGGAAAGGCAGCTTCGTATTCTTAAAGAACAGCACTTCGTGCGTGCCGGATGCAGAGCAAGCCATCCATTCCTGATTGGGACTAACTGCCAGTCCGCAGGGATCAGCAACTGCCTGGCCTTGAGTATCTAAATACAGTGAAGAAATGCGTTTCTCACTATGAATGCGGATACGAGCAATCCGGCTCGTTGTGACCCAGCCCAACTTGATCGTGCGCTGATTCGGTGCAGAACCGAAATGATAAATGTAAGGCGTATAAGCAAATTCACCATCGGGACTGATCACCAACTGCCCCTGGTTGAGGCCTGTGAAAGGCTCATCACGGATTAGTTTCCGCTCTACAACGTTGACAAAACTCATGGAGCCGTTGCCACTGCAGGTAACGACCAGTGTTTTATCATCGGGTGTAAGAGCTAATGTTCGAGGCCAGCGTCCTACGGGTATGCGTGCCTGTTCCTTGAGACCATCCAATTCAACGACTGCAATTGCATGTGCTGTACTGAGAGCGATATAGGCCAGCTTGCCTGCCTTATCAATTACAATTCCTCGTGGTTCGAATCCAAGCCAGAGTCTATTGCACTCTATCAACTGGCCATTGGCTTGCAACTGATAAGCAACAACCTCATGAGAAAAGGTAGCGGAAGCCAGCAACATCTTTCCGTCGGGAGAGAGTGCCAGATCGGAAGGACGTTGTCCGCAGAGAATCTCCTGAATTACTTGATTATCTGACAGTGAAACAACACTGATGGTGCCACTGGTTTGATTGGCAGTGAAAAGCCATTTCTCATCAACAGACAAAACACAATCGACGGGTGAACGATCAATCTCGGCCTGCTTACTTGTTATCACAGTTTGAGCCTGCAAAGAGCTGTACCAGATCAGCAACAGAACCGACAAAAAACAGTCAAGTACGAACGATGGCAAGACAGTCTGCCTCATAATCTTCCGAATGGTGTATCTTGCCATGATTCAATCTCGTCAGGAAACTTGTTTCCACCGCTCCCAGACCTGCTTGGGAGTTGCAGTACCTGTCGTACCCAGTTGTTGAATGGTGATGGAGGCAATCAAATTGCCAAACGCCGCTGCTTCTGTCAGCGAAGCTCCAGACGCAAATGCACAGGCAATTCCAGCCGAGGTGCTGTCACCAGCTCCCACTATATCAATTGGTTCGGTTACAGCATAGCCGGGTACCTGCCTGACCTCATACTGTTGGATTCCTGAGCAATCAACATCGTGGGTGAAGCGAGCAGCCAGGAAAATACCCTCTTCACCAGAAGTACAGAAAACAGGTCGCTGTAGTTGAAAAGCCAGTGCACGGGCTGCCTGTTCAGGTGTCATGCTGTCAGTGTTCAATGCTGCCTGGCATTCAGACAGGTTAGGCTTAGCCCAGCAGTATGAAAATTGGCCGATGCGTTCCCGGCTGTCGCATAGCAATAGCTTGTTAGAGTTCGACTGTCCCAGTTCTGCCAGTTGATGCCGGATCATGGAGGTGATTACACCGGTTTCCGCCACACTGACCTGATCCAGTACAAGCAGCGCATCAACATCTTTCCACAATCTGGGAAGAGATTCGTAGAGGTAGAGTTGAACATCGCCAGGCGTTTCAGTTCGATTCTTGATGTCGAGCCGATTCAATTCACGCGACGGTGCACCCGGCTTGTTTAACATGGGTTTGGTGTAAGTGGGCGTGTGCCGCAGTGGGGTTTCCAGCAAGTAGGAAACATCGATGCCACGTTGCGTCAATGCTTTTTTGACATCGTGTCCGCGCCCATCGGTACCGATGAAGGAGAGTAGATGAATTTTACCTACCCCCAGAGCAGCCAAGTTGTTGAGAATAGTACCAGCAGCTCCGGGTGAATGTCGTATGCTAGTCACCTGGTATGCAGATAAGCCTGTTTCAATTGATGGTTCAGTCAGCGTATCATCTATTTCGAGGTATTCGTCGAGAAACAGATCACCCACAACTCCAATTCTCAATGAAGGCAGTTTTTTCAGTATAGTTCGTATCAACATGTCGCTGAGCATGTTCGACATCACTGCGCCGAGGAAAGTTTTGCTGGTTCTTTGTTGGCAAACTGGATTGGCGTTCCATCTTCCAATGCTTCCGAGCCGCGACTGATAAACGTCTCACCAGGTTTCAGACCCTTTTTGACTTCAACCCAGCCTGGTTCGCGATAGCCGAGTTCCAGGATGCGTGCCTGGGCTACCCATTCTGTCTGGCCATTTTTGCCTGTTTTCTGAATCGGGACAAAAGCCACGAATCCACGCTCATTAGGTCGAACCGCTTCTTCCGGCACCACACACGCATCCTGATTGGTTCGCAGAGGAAAGCGAATGCGAGCTGTATACCCGGCCTGCATCTGTTTCATGTCACTGGGAAAGATCTCTGACTTGCTTTCAAACATATGCGTTTCATTGTTGGCAATGGTGCTCATGTAAAACAATCTGCCACGGTATGTTTGCCTTGGAGATGCAAGCAAAGTGAATTCAACATCTGACAATTGGGGAGCCTGGACGAGTACGGAAAACATTGCAAGGTTCCGCACGGATATGCCGAATAATGGAGGAACAGCAGAAACCATTTGAGCTGTTGCATCAGCGAACGATACAGCCAGGTTACCTGTCATTCTACTGCGAACTGCAGAAGATGCACTTTCCGGAATCCAACCGACCAGTCGCAAGCGAGTTATATCGGCGATGGTAGCTACAACACCTTTTTCATCAATGTAACTACCCGCTGTTACTTTTCTTAAATTGATCCGACCTGCATATGGCGGACGGACTCGTGAGCGATTGAGTTGTATTTCTGCAAGTTGTCTGTTGGCTTCGGCTGCAGCCAACTCTGCTTCACTGGTCTTTTGTACTAGGGCAGTACGGGTACGCTCTTCTTCAGTAATGGCTCCTTTTGCATCTTCAGCACGTCTGGCAGTGTCTTTGGATTGTTCCAGCGCGGCACGAGCCCGCAGTTCATTGGCCTTGGCCAGTGATAATTGAGTCTCAAAACGCTTTTGATCAACTACCAGGAGAACGGTGTCTGGAGTGACGAATTCACCTTCACGAAACAAGACTTCGTCGACGATGCCACTGACACCTGCTGCGATGTCGGTGATGCGCTCCGCTTCGATCACACCAGGCGTTTCGACGGTGTACTGCAATGATCGCTTTTCTGCTGTGCCAATCTCGACATTGCGTTTCAAATTCACCTTGCTGGGAGGTACAGCCGGAACAGCTTGCTGATTTGCAGTGCCACAACCTGTCAAACCGAGCACAAACAATAAAAGTACGCTTTGATAATGCATGAAGTTATGCTATTTGTTCCAGGCGATACCGCATGGGGTACTCAGTCTTTTTTCATGCTTTCCTGATTGATCGTACGCTGATTATCGGCGTCTGGTTCTTCAATTCGAGTTCGCCCAGGACAACGACAGCGTCGCCTGATTGGTAATTAGAAGGAACTCGAGCATGAGCCAGTCGCCAACTCACACCATTTGCCACCACGGCATACGAATCGTTCTGTTGAGAGGTTTTCAACTTCAGCAATGAACCTTGTAGTTTTACTTTTACATATTCCTTAATACTACTCGCAGGCACGTCTGGCGGTTGTTTTTCGATCTTACGAGCAGGCTTGTTGTTAGTTGCTGATGTTGTCGATAATGGCTTGTGCAACCCCAATGATTCGATGGGCAACCTGGGATCATCCAGTGCTTCGTTGCACAATTCATCAGCAACGGTATTCTGTTCTCGGTAGACATGTTGGAAATGAACTTTACCAAGCTGTTTAATCAAGCCATCCGCAAGTGCTTTAAGTTCAGCAATCTTCTCATTTTTTACTTTGTAGACGCCAGTCATCTGTCGAACCAGCAGTTCACTATCCGCACGGATATGGACTTCATCAGCGCCTAATTCCACAGACTTTTCCAACGCACGCAGCAGGCCGTGATACTCGGCGACGTTGTTGGTCGCATGCCCCAGCTTGCCTTTCAGTTTGATTGGTGTTTCGGAGGCTCCCAGAATGTAGCATCCATAGGCAGCTGGTCCGGGGTTGCCTCGTGATCCGCCGTCGATGTTGATTGTCAGCTTCATGCCGGTAACTATTTCTCTCCAAGAATAATAATGCTGGTGGCTACCAGTCTGCTGAACCCCTGCAAGTCTTCACGTGCTACCTGCACGATGACGACTTGTCCTTTGGATAGGTTAGTACGATCACCTGGTTTTCCAGGTAGTGCAGACTCCGTGCGTTTTCGATTCGTTTTGGAGCCAGTTTTTGATTTTGAGGCATCGTCATCAGTTTGATTTTGCTTTGATTCAGAATCCTGAGAATTCTTCCTGCGCGTCGTTGACTGATTGTCTGTCGGAGCCTGTGCATTATCCAGCAATCGTATGACAGTATCTTCATGAACACGCAATTCCAGCTCTCTGGTCTTTTCCTTAAAGACAAATTCTTTGGGGACAGGAGGCCGATATTTGCCTGACGCACCACCTCGCACAGTATTATTGTTAGCTGATCGAGTGGTAGAGGTAACGAGTTCCTTGTATTCCACTTCAATCTTACTGCCTTTATCAGAGACTTTGGATATTTCGCCTTTGAAAGCTCCAATAAAGGTCAATGCTCTCGGTGATTTCTTATCTTGTGCAAAACTATCAACATGTAACAGCGACAAAAGCAGTAACAGTACCAAGTTCATGCATTTCAACATAGGATCACACCTGCCAGTATCGGGCGATGCTGGATGCAAATCAAAGATAGCAGTCAATTGAAACCCGTGCCAGTAATAAATTGAATCACTTTGATAAACTCCTTTATTGCTGAAACATGGCAAACAAGCGAGGAATAAAGATGATGCATCCGATTACCAACGCAGTCAGGCTCGCAACCAGCACTGCCCCTGCTGCAATATCAAGCGACTTCCAAAATCGATCTTGTTGATCGGGGTTTAATCCTTGAAACAATACTTCGATAGCACTGTTGAATAATTCTGCCGTAAATACCAGTCCGATACTGAAAATCAACGCGATCCATTCTGCAGATTCGATGCGCAGTAATGCACCTAACAAGATGACAATCAGGGCAACAGGAATATGAATTGAAAAACTGGCTTGTCCGGTTATTCCCCACCGGACGCCTCGAATGGCGACACGGAATTTGTCAATCCAAGTGAGAGTGGGTTTGGGCATGCTGATCTCTAAGCCAGCATCTTGTTTATAACGTGTCCATGTACATCGGTAAGCCTGAAATCACGGCCTTGGAAGCGGAAGGTCAGCTTGGTATGATCGAAACCCAGCAAATGCAGCAAGGTGGCATGCAGGTCGTGAACGTGTACTTTGTCTTCAATCGCATTAAAACCAAAGTCATCGGATTTTCCCAACACAACACCCGGTTTCATGCCACCCCCTGCAAACCACATGGTGAAGCAATTGGGATGATGATCCCGTCCATCATCGCCGCCCTGAACCATGGGCGTTCTGCCAAATTCGCCTCCCCATATGACAAGAGTATCTTCCAATAAGCCTCGTTGTTTGAGATCTTTGACGAGGGCAGTGCAGGCTTGATCGGTTTTCTTGCACTCTGCTTTCAAGCCGCTGACCAGTCCACCATGATGATCCCATGCTTCATGGAACAACTGGACAAACCGAACCCCTTTTTCAACCAGCCTTCTGGCCAGCAGGCAATTGTTGGCAAATGAAGGCTTTCCCGGTTCTGCACCATACGCATCCAACACAGCCTTGGGTTCCTTGCTGATGTCCATCAGTTCAGGAGCAGTTGCCTGCATGCGATAGGCCAGCTCAAAGGAATTAATCCTGCCAGCGATTTCGGGGTCTCCCATGAAACCCAAGCGTTCTTCATTGAGTGCCTTGAGAGCATCAAGCGTATCCCGCTGTGCTTCACGATCTATGCCAGGCGGATTCGACAGGTACAAAACTGGATCGCCTGCGCTCCGGAAAAGCACACCATTATGTGCTGTCGGCAGGAAGCCTGCTCCCCAGTTCGATTGTCCACCACTGGGGCCTTTGCTGCCCGAACTGAAGACAACAAAACCAGGCAAATCTTCTGCTTCACTGCCCAGGCCATAGGTTACCCAAGAACCGAAACTAGGCCTTCCGAATTGCTGTGCTCCGGTGTTCATGAAGATTTGCGCAGGGGCATGGTTGAATGCATCCGTCGTCATCGATTTAACGATGGTCAAATCATCAACTATGGTAGACAGGTGAGGCATCAACTCCGATATCTCGGTCTGATTCTTTCCTACCTTGTTGAATTTGAACTTTGGTCCCAACAGCTTTGAATTCGGGTTAATGAACGCTGCGCGATAGCCCTTCAATAATTCTGCAGGAGGCAATGTGCCATTGTGCTTGGCTAACATGGGTTTGTTATCGAACAGTTCCAGATGACTGGGTGCGCCAGCCATGAACAGGTAAATAATCCGTTTGGCTTTGGGAGCAAAATGAGGTTTCTTCGGAGTCAGTGGAGTAACAGACTTCTTATCACCATCCCTGCCAATCAATCCCTGGCTGAGTAGATTCATCAATCCGATAGTGCCAAGGCCAACACCGCACTCACGAAAAAACCATCTCCGTGTAAGGTGCTGTCTCTCTTGCTGAAGCAATTGCTCGATCGGTTTCATGACTTCTCTCAAATCAACCATGCAAGTTCAGTTTACACGGAAAGAACAATCCCTGCCAACTCTTTCACAACTCTAACCGTTGCGATTCATGTCACTAACATAGCAACACAAGAGCCAAAGGAGAGTAAGTACCCATGTTGCGATTGTCCAGGCTTGCAGATCAGGTGAAGCCTTCCGCTACATTAGCTGCCGGTGCCAAGGCCAAGGAAATGAAAGCTGCTGGCATCAAAGTCTATGATTTTACCCTCGGTGAACCCGATTTTCCCACCCCGCCTCATATTGTTGAAGCTGCGGTGAAGGCCATGCATGCAGGTCACACCAAGTATACCGCCGCTGAAGGCTTACCGGCGCTGAGGCAGGAACTGTGCAAGAGCTACAAACAGCGTTTTGATCTCACTTATACTCCCGATCAGGTCATCATCTCTAACGGCGCCAAGCACTCCCTTCACAATGCTCTTGCGGCATTGGTTGGCCTTGGTGATGAAGTTATCATCCCTACACCCTACTGGACCAGCTATGCTGATCTGGTCACTATGACCGGTGCGAGCATAGTTTTGGTGAACACCACCATTGAGGAAGGATTCAAACTAACTGCTGCTAAACTCAAGAGTGCCATTACACCCAAAACGCGACTCTTGATGATGAATTCTCCCAGCAACCCTACGGGTGTCACTTACTCACGAGACGAGCTTCTCGCCTTATCACAAGTGGTAGTCGAGCACCAATTGGCAGTGCTCTCAGATGAAATCTATGAGAATCTCTCCTACGACAATGTGAAGTCTACTTGTATAGCCAGCCTGCCTAGCATGCAGGAACTTACCATTGTCGTCAGTGGCGCCAGCAAAAGTTTCGCCATGACAGGGTGGCGTATCGGCTGGGCTCTTGGACCAAAGCACGTGATCAAAGCCATGGGCAACATTCAAAGTCAGCAGACGGGTTGTCCCAACAGTATCAGTCAGTATGCCGCTCTGGTTGGTTTGACCAGCGACATGAAAGCCATGAATGATATGCGAGCCGAGTTCCAGGCCCGGCGTGATCTTATCTGCAAGGGCTTGGCCAGTTTGCCTGGTATCACAGTGCATCAACCAACCGGGGCCTTCTATGCCTTCTTCAATGTGTCAAAGCACTTTGGCAAGACTTTGCATGGCATCAAGATTAACGATTCAGCTGACTTCTGCCGTGCTGCCTTGGAAAAAGTGCAGGTAAGTGTTGTTCCAGGTTCTGCCTTCGGTGCCGAAGGTTACGTTCGGCTTTCGTTTGCTTCCAGCCGGGAAGATCTGCAGGGTGGAGTGGAGCAGTTACGAAAACTGCTTTCATAAAAAGTCAAAGCTTCAAGCCTGAGCTTGAAGCTTTGAATAACATCCAATGTTGATCTTAATATTCGCGGTTCTTCTTGCGACCCGGTTCGGGAATCGGGTAAATGCCTTCGGCATTTGCTTTTACCGGAGCAGGCGAATCGATGGTGAGTTTATCCACATCGGGAGCCATCTCGTGGTCGTGGTTCATCATCTGATCCAGCGTGACTTCACTGCAAGTATGACTGGCAAGCCGACCCATGGCAGTGACCAGACTTGCCATGGCTCCACGTCGGGCTTCGTTATGAGGCTTGTCATCACGAATGGACTGAATGAGATTGTCCCATTCAAGTTGGTAGGGATTATTTTCACGAGCCTTACATTTCCAGATAATATTCTCCGTTTTCATTTGATGACCCTTGAAGGTCTTGCAGCGGGCAGGAGAATGGCCTGAAGCCGAGATGACCGCTGCACCCTTGGTGCCATGTGCATAACTGGCGAACTCTTCGCGTGCACCAGTGATACATCGGCCTTCCAGATACATCTTCGTGCCATCTTCGAAGGTGTATTCCACGGTGTAATTGTCGAAATTCTGATCGACAAAGTCTTTGCGGTAATGACGGCCACCGTTGCCTGATGCTTTGACAGGCCAGGCGTCTTTCATCCAGCAGCATTCGTCAATGTTATGGATGTAGAAGTCGCTGAATGCTCCACCACTGGCCCAGAGGAAACCGTGGAAATTGCGAATCTGGTATTCCAGTTCATTTAATTTCTCAGGTTTCTTCCTGACTTGGAAGGTTCCAACCGGGCCATGCATGCGATAAGCACGCAGCAGAGTGATGTCTCCGATCTCACCCTTTTTGATGCGATCAAAGAGTTCCTGGCGAACTTCGCAATGTCGGCACATCAGGCCAACACCTACCTTGAGGCCAGCTTTCTCCGATTCATCAGCCAAGGCCAGCATTTTTCGCGTGCTGGGGCCATCAACCGTAGTTGGCTTTTCCATGAAGACGTTGAGTTTCTTTTTGATTGCATACTGGAAGAATGGCCAGCGGAAGGCAGGAGGAGTGGCAAAGATCACCACGTCGCCGGGTTTCAACACATCCATAGCATTCTTGAATGCATCGTACCCGACAAACTTGTTTTCATCTTTCACGGCGAGTCGTTCTTCATTATCTACTCGACGTTTCAATTCATCGTAACTGGATTTCAACCTGTCTTGGAACGCATCAGCCATAGCGGTTATGCGGATGGGGCCAGACCTGGTAGCGATTGCGTTCTGGGCAGCGCCTGTGCCACGGCCGCCACAGCCAATCAGCGCAACGTCAATGGTGTTATTTTCACCAGCATGTACGCTGGGAATGCTTACGCCGGCAAGTGATGAGGTTGCGACGATTCCAGTAGTTGTTTTGATAACATCGCGACGAGAGGGGGAATTCAATCGTTCGGACACAATCTCGCTCCTGGTGTGAAAATGGCGGAATAAACCGGCGGGAATCGGTACTGATTTTATTATACAGCCGATACTAACGAAGATACTCACTCGAATGCTCAGAAGCGAGTCTAAACTTCATCTCTGCCATTTTTTCTTCATTAACCGGCTCGACGGTAAGCCCGGTCACGCAGTTTGTCGATTTGCATCCGACGTTGAGCTTCAGGTGCATAGGCGTCAAATTCGCCGCCATTTGGCTCGATCAGGCAAAAGACATGGTAGGCCATTCGGCGCAGTTCCAGATCTCGCCGTTCCAGAGCATCTACTAAATGAGGCAAGGCAGGCCTTCCGATATTGAGAAGTTCATGTTCAGCTTTATCTTTTTCCGATCCCTTCAACTGTTCAATCAATTCAAATACTCGTTCATGTTTAAGCACCGCATCTATGGTTTGAGCCGGAGCCATATTGCTCATGGACAGAATTTGCGGTGCAGCATCAGCAACGAAACCTCTTCCCTGCTGTTCTTCCGCAAAGTTCTGACCCAGGTAACGGGCAATCACTGTCTGATTCTTCACAATTTCATCTGGTGTACCTTGGGCAACCACCGATCCATCAGTGATGACATAAGACCGATCGGTAATGCGGAGGGTTTCCCGAACATTGTGATCGGTTATCAGAATGGAGATGCCTCGCTTGCACAAATTACGAACAATCACCTGAATTTCGCTGATGGTGATCGGATCGATGCCCGTAAACGGTTCATCAAGCAAAATCAAAAGAGGTTCAGTTGCCAGGCATCGGGCAATTTCCAGACGACGTTTTTCACCGCCTGAGAGCGTTTGAGCAATACTGTTTTTCAGACGATGCAGTCCGAACTCTTCCAGCTTGGCGTGGGTAATTTCCAGTCGTTGTTCTGCGTTGGGCCGTTTACCCTGCAAGGAACGTAAGCCGGGCATGGCTTCCAACACTGCAAGGATATTCTGTTCAACCGTCAACTTGCGAAAGATGCTAGATTCCTGAGAAAGGTACCCCAGCCCCAGTCGGGCACGCTGGTACATTGGCCAGTTCGTCACTGTCTTTTCTGCAAAGCTGACTTTGCCACGGTCTGGCTTCACCATTCCGGTGGTCATGCGGAAACTGGTTGTCTTCCCAGCACCATTGGGGCCTAGGAGCCCGACAACTTCACCTTGATTGACATGAAAGCCAACGCCGTTGACCACTTTGCGTCGGCCATAGGTTTTTTCAAGCCCTTCGACAGTCAGCAGCGACATGGATGTATTCCTCAGGATCTGAAACTGTCACTACGCTTAGCGAGGCGGCTGGTTAACCACCGTGCCTGAATTCAGGAAACCTGCTTTATTTGCTGGCTCATTGAATGCTGGCGCCTTCTTGGCGTTTTCCATGCGATTGATTTGTTCCAACACTTCTTCTGAAAAAGCGGGTAGTGGAGAAACAATGTTATTCTGGTAGGTACCAGCATTCACAATGTGCATGCGAGTGGGCAGCGGCTCGGTTGGTGCTGGTATGGTCGGCGAAATCCCTAGGCGTTTGAGGTAATCCTGAAATTCCGCCAACGTCCGGGGATCATTCTTCCTGGGCTCATTAGGCTTGGCTGGTGGTACCTGTTGAGGTTCAGGCTTGTTGCCTGACTGCCCTTTGCCTGAAACACCGGGAATACTTGGCAAACCACCTGGTGAAGAACTTTGTTTAGGCTCTTCAACGGGTGGTTTGTTAGCCACTGATGCAGGCGTTTTATCAGCTACTTGCTGTATGGCTGCTCCGCTCATGCCTGGAATCGTTGGTAAAGTGCTTGATTCAGCCTTTTCACTGGCTGGAAGCACTTTCGTTGTGGCATCATTTGCTTCTTCCATGCTGGCAAAAGTATTTGCGGACTTCCCAAGGCTCTGCTGACTGCCAGTTGGACTCGATTCTGATTTGGCGATTTCCGGTTGCTTGCCAGTTGCGTAATAGACCCATTGGCGCAACACGGCAAACTGATCCTTCGAGACCGGCCACTGTTTAATGTTGCCGTGAGGCTGAAACGCTCGTTGCAGCAGTTCACTTGCATCGGGCTTAACTTCGTCAACCAGTGCAAGAACGCGTTCCAGGTTGTATTTAGTCATAGCTGGCGAAGCAGGTACGCCGTTCAGTCCTCGTTTCAGGACAAAAGCACGTTTGCCTTCACTGACACCATGACATGCACCAGTACCGCATCCGCTCATCAGCGTGGGTTGTATACGCAATGCAAAATCTTGAGTAGCCTGCGGAGTCAGCATGGTTGGCCAGTCTTCGAGTTTGACTGGTTGCAAAGGCAATACTGTATTGCCGGGCAATGCAGGAATGTCTGGTGAACTGGAAGAAGGCTTATTCTGGTGTGCTATCCATTGCCGAGCTAATGTTTGTGCCTGCGAACTTCGCGGATCGGCTTTCAAGGCTGCGTTAATCTCCAGCTTGGCTTCCGCTAGTAGCTCATGATTCATGCAGAATTGTGCCAGGCGGCAATGCTCGTTGGGATCTTCAGGTACACTGCATTTCTTAAGGTAGGCATAGGCTTCTAACGGCCCTGAACAAACCTTGGCAACCATAGAAGCTGGATAACGCGATTCCCCGCTGCTGGATTTGCTGCGGATGATGTAGAAACTACCTTCCTGCACAACGCGGCCCGAGAGAACTGCTCCATTTTTGAGAAGCAGGAAATCAACCGGTGCAGGAGGATCAGCATGCAGTTGGCATACTATCCCCAGCAATACAAGAACTAGAGCCATCCATGGCTTCATACGGTATCCCATAACCCCGCACTATAACGAGGTTGCCAATCAGGTCAAGGCAGGAACTCATTCATATTCTTTCGCAATAAATAATTCTTGCGATTATCTCCTCCAGCAAATTCTCCGTAACGGCATGCCGCAACCATAGATAACTTGTCGTCAGTCGCGGATTTATTTCGATGGCTACATCCTGATCTTCTCCCAAAACTGCATCAATGCCGACGTAACCATTCAGACCGGGGATGTTAGCAACAGCCTGGCAGGCAATGTTGATGGTTCGTTGTTGCAGCATTTCATCCTGCACCAACTCGCCTCCGAGGTAGCGAAATCTACCATCAGTAGAAATATGTTGCTTGCAGGGGGGCAGTGGGGTGATTTCGCCATCGGGTGCTATGAGCAATGCTGCGCTGACGGCCTGCCCCGGATGGTATTCCTGAAGGATTGCATCTGATCCGAGTTGTTCGCCGTTCCACCAGGCGATGTCGAGTGAACCGGCACCGTAGCGGTGTTTGCGAAGGAATTTGCCTGGCTGAATGAGTGGAGAGTCAGGCAACCAGGTCATTGGAGTCAAAACATGATGCATTTGCCAATGCTGGTAGAGGTTCCATTTGTCTGCAGTGAATCGAATGGCTTCCGAATTGGGGCCAAGAAGTGGGCAACATGCATCTTCAACACTTTTAACACATGCTTGGAGGATGCCATCAAATTCTGGAGCAATGATTAAGGCGCAATCGGCTTTTCGAGCAGTTTCATACAATCTTTCCGTGAAGCCGGTTGATGAGTCAGAAACCGCAACCGGTTCCCAGCCATGAAGTTGCTGGGCATCTTCCCATACTGCATCGAACATGGCTCGGCCTTCCCGCCGCACTGATTCGGGCAAGTTGGCTGAAGCAGATTGAGCACAGGCATGTTCGTAGATTAAAAGCTTCATCGCTGTTTCTGCACTTGAGATTTTATCTGTTCACAGATACGCTTTAAGCATGAGCAAGGCTATTGAATTGCAGCCGGTGACCTGGGAAAGGATGATGCGTGCCGTGGAGAAAGTGCGCGAGAGATTATTGCGTGCAACACAAGCACTGGAACAGGCTGGTATTCCGTATGCCGTGGTTGGTGGCAACGCTGTAGCAGCCTGGGTATCGCGGGTGGATGAATCTGCGGTACGTAATACTGCGGATGTCGATTTACTTATCAATCGTTCGGATCTTTCAGCCGTAACCATGGCACTGGAGCAAGCCGGCTTTCGCTATCGTCATGGCGCAGGCATTCATATGTTTCTCGATGGCCCCAATGCCAAAGCGCGTGATGCTGTGCATGTACTGTTTGCTGGTGAGAAAGTACGGCAAGAATATGTAAGTACAAGTCCGCTGGTTACTGAATCGGTCACCGCACAACTTGCCAATTTCAAGCACATTGATTTAGAAGCACTTACAAGAATGAAACTGAACTCGTTCAGAGATAAGGATCGAATGCATCTACGTGATTTAATTTCGGTCGGCTTACTAGATCAATCGTGGCCTGCACGGTTCGAACCGCCCTTGGCTGCCCGGCTGCAGGAACTGCTGGATAATCCCGAAGACTAATCTTCACTCATCGAACGTCCTGCCAGCCAGCCTGTGCTGAATGCTGCCTGGAAGTTGTACCCGCCAATCGGGCCATCAATATCGAGAACTTCCCCTGCCAGCCAGAGGTTTGGTACGATCTTACTTCGCATGGTGCTTGAATCGACTTCTTTCAAATGTACTCCGCCTGCTGTGACCTCCGCTTTGGGGAATCCCAATGTGCCTTGCAAGACGAACTCGGTTGATTTGATCCATCTCAGCACATTGGTACGTTCCGATTTGTTGAGTTCAGACATTTTTCTATCCATCGGCACCTGGGCCTGCTGCATCAGGGCTTCGACCAGGCGGTGTGGCAACTTTTGTCCCAAAAGAGTTGCTACCTGCCGTTTGCCACCAGCGTTTGCTTCCTGCAGAAGCCATTGCTGTAACGCTGCATCGGTGTCGTCAGGCAGCCAGTCGCATCGCAGACGCAACTGTTTAGGATGCGGATGGCCTGTGTAAGCCCGGCTCACATTCAGTGCTGCAGGGCCGGAACAGCCCAGATGCGTGAAGAGAAACGATGAACGGGCTGTGTGCAGAATCTGCTTTCTGCCCGATTGCGTAGTGTCGATCATGGCTACTATCGTATCTGGCAACGTGATGCCCTGCAGAGCCTGCGCCCACGGTATCTGCCAGGTGAAAGGCACGAGAGCAGGGCGGGGTGGCACAATCGTGTGTCCCAGTTCACTGAGCCAGGCATATGCATCGCCGGTGGTGCCACAGCCAGGGTACGATTGCCCACCGGTGGTTATCATCAATCGCTTGCAGGTATAATCCTGTTGCGTGGTTTGGACCTGCCAATGCTGTGCATCGTTTAACTGAATGAGTTTTTGAACCGCTTCCCTTAGTTGAAGTATTGCGCCACTGCGATTTAGACGTTTCACAAATCCATGCTGGATATCGACAGCACTATCGCTGGCAGGGAATATCTTGCCTGTGGACTCAGTCTTGAGTTCTATCCCCTCTGACTCCACGTAATGAATCAGATCCTGCGGGCTGAGGGCGGCCAGCGGCGAATGCAGGAATTTGCCCTGATAATCGGGGAAGGCGGAGATGATGCCTTTACGGTCGGTAGCATGCGTCAGGTTGCAGCGGGTGCCTCCCGACATCAGAATCTTGACACCAGGCTTGGGCGCCTTTTCCAGAAGCAGCACCCGTTTGCCACCTTCTGCGGCACGGGTAGCGCCAATCAGGCCGGCAGCGCCTGCTCCGATCACTATGACATCCCAGACATTCGTCATCTCATTTCTCTGGTTCCAAACTGTCTCCACATTGTACGATAGGAATGTTGACTCTTGAAATCTTCTGGTTGTTTCGATGCAGGCCAAGTTTCCCCAGTATCGACATGCACTCCTGCTGGTGACACTTCTGGGGATGTTGCTTCTCTGGCTCGTTGGCTATCTCGCTCCAGTTCAAACGATTTGGGAGAAGAATGATGCGACCTTCCTGAAACGGACAGTCAAGCAGCTTGAAGGAATTCAGATCGATGCTGCGGGGAATTATCAAACAGGGACTGTTTCCGGTTGGCTGGAATGGACGGATGATTCACTCAAAGGACTGCAATATCTGAAGCTGTCTCTGCAGGCATCCACGGTTGTACAATCGGATCAATGGCTTTTACAGTTCAAGACAAACAATGTCGATTATTATGATCCCGATTACCTGCGTACCCGGACGCTACATCCACTGGTTGAATACCGGGGTGACTTCGCAGAAATAACGTGGTTTCTGCCAGAACCTGCTACCGCATTTCGCGTGCAGGTTCCTTCTTTAACTCGTTTTAGTCTGAATCAGTTTGCCGCTGCGGGTATTGATCCTACACAGCACGCAAGGCATTATCAACTGCTGGTCTTGAAACTGGTGCTCTTGTCTCTCACTCTTGGCAGCTTCATCTGCTGGTTGATTGGTATCTGTTCCGCCGGTTTCACAGCATTGAACCTGAATGGACTTATCAGCACTGGCATTTTACTGGTGCATGGCATAGTTCTGATATTCCTTCTTCCCCCTTTTCAAGGCCCTGATGAGAACAGGCATTGGAAAGCTGCGATGAAACTGTATCGATCTGATGGCCAGCAAGGTTCCATCCTGCATAGCCTGCCCGGCATACTGAATGCAGAGAAGCCACGCTGGCGTTCGGAGGTTCCTTTTCAGGCACTTCGTCTCAAATCGCTGAAAGATCATGCATTGCAACCTGCTGAGAACATTGATGTAGGTTACGTCAAGCATTGGGGTTATCCGCTGGTGGGTTTGATTTCGACCGTCTTTCCCACCGTTACAAGCGTTCAGGAAGCACTCTGCTTTTACTTCCTTTGCAGAATGGTTCCGTTACTTCTGCTCGTATTGCTGGTGTATCAGTCCTGGCAGATGGGTGCAGGCTCATGGACACTGGTAACCTTCTGTTCGCTGCCTCTGGTGTTGCAGCAATCGACTATCATCTCAACGGATACGGTTCCCATCCTTGGTACGTTTGCCGTGATGCTGTTGCTGATTCACCTGCGTTCATTATCATCTACATTCAGTTGGATAACTGTTTGGCTCATTTGTTTACTGGTGATTGCCGCCAAGCCGCCCATCTATGCATTGATCGTGCTGTTGCCTCTCAGTGAATTGAACTGGAAACGATGGTTGCGTTGGCAATTCGTGGTACCTGCACTTGCTGTTATCATGCTAATAGCTGCGGCAGGCATCTGGTTGCTTTGGCGAGTGGTGGATAGTGCGGGCATGGAACTGGGTAAGGAAGCCAGGCTGCAACTGCAATACCTGATGACCGGCGAGGGCATTGCTCAATTCATCCAGGCTGCGATGGAATATCCCGGGCGGTTTCTGAATCCTTCAGCCTGGTGCGGGCCGTTAGGATGGCTTGATACCAACATTTCGCCTCAACATGTGTCGCTGTTGCTGACCAGCCTTTTGATTGCAGTCTGCTTCGATCTTGCTGCCTGGTTCAGGCAATCGGGTTCGTGGAATGAAGCAGCTTTCTATAAGCTGCTTACGACCGTTGTAAGCGTGATCGTGATGGGCCTCATTGTCTGGTGGAGCCTGGCTCTGGTGATGTATCTGACGATAACGCCTTACCAGGCGGATAGTATTGTGGGAATGCAGGTGCGTTACATGTTCCCGGTGCTGATGGCGTTGATTCTGTGGCCAGTCCATCGGTTCAAGACCTGTCTTTCTCCGGTGTCTGAAACACAGCAGCAATGGAGGTTGCCTGGTTATGTGCTTTTGTTTTTAGCGCTATGCCGGGTTATTTTCCTGGCTGGCGATTTGCAGTTACGGTATTGGGGTTAATTTCTGGTTTGTGGTCATCTCGCTCCGTCGAGATGATGGGATCGCGCGATGTGAGTAAATATTCCGCGCGACTTACCCCCTCACCCCGGCCCCTCTCCCACAAGTGGGAGAAAGAGAACATTCAGCAGGAATCTGCTTGACTTCAATAATTGTGCCGATTCAAATCCTACTTATTATCCCACAACGCTCGCCCGAGTGAGGAACGTGAAGATGCTGCGCCGATCCAATTCATCATCCAATCAACACCGAAGCGTTCGCTTAAACCTGGAACATCTCGAAGACCGAACCGTGCCTGATGCCGGGCTGACATCCAAGCTGTCGCTGCTTCAGCCGAAGGATAGTGCACCGGCTACGCATAATCTATACACGCTGACCGAGGTGATGGTGCAGTTTGCCAACGCCAATGGCCTGGCCGCGTTGCAGCAGGCCATGAAGCCGGTCGGGCGCAATGTGGCTATCGCTCCGGTTCAATTTGACTGGGGCAACAGCTTCCAGATTTTTGCAACGCAGCAGGGTTCGAGCGTTCTTCAGGTGGGGTTGCAGCCTGGCACTACACCCAAAGCTGCGGTGGCGTATCTGAGTTCGATCAAGGGAGTGGAATGGGCTGAACCCAATTATCTCTATCAAGGTGATCCGCGTGATTTCACGCCTAATGATACTCAGTACGGCAGTCAGTATCATCATCCGCTGATGCAGAATAATCTCGCGTGGGATTCGACGCTAGGTTCTCCTACGGTGCGAATTGCAGTGCTGGATGATGGTGTTGCCACCAACCATCCTGATTTAAGTGCCAACATCTGGGTGAATCCAGGAGAATTTGGTGGCGAAGTTGGTGTCGATGATGATGGCAATGGCTACATCGATGATCTAAATGGCTGGGATACGCTCAGCAACGACAATAACCCTAATCCGACAGGAAGCAACACACACGGTACTCACGTAGCAGGCATTGCTGCAGGGCGCACGAACAATGCAACAGGCATTGCTGGCGTGTCGGGCAACTCGAAACTGGTGCCTGTTCGCTGGTATGATGGTGCCAGTTGGCCAGCCTCGGTGGTGGCAGCAAGTTATGCCTATGGCGTGGCGAACAACATCAAGGTCTTCAATGCCAGCTACAACTTTGATGGATGGGTAGGGAACAACACTGTCACCGCAGCAATGGATTTGGCCTACAACAGTGGCGCCTTGCTCTTTAATTCAGCGGGAAACAACGGCGAACTCAATCCGGCTCGGCAGGCATTTGAACAGGTGATCCTGATCGCCAGCACAACCAGTACCGATGCGAAGAGCGGATTCAGCAATTATGGATTTGGTACCGATCTCAGTGCGCCTGGCAGTGGCATTCTTTCGACCACAACCAATAATGGTGGAACAACATTCAATTACGAATTTTTCGATGGCACCAGCATGGCAACTCCCAATGCAGCTGGTACTGCCATGATGGTCTGGTCGCATAACCCCACGTGGACACGAGATCAGGTCATTGCACGGATGGTAGGTCTGGCTGATGATATCAGTGCCCAGAATCCAACCATTGCTCTCGAACTGGGCGGTGGTCGTGTCAATACATACAAGGCCATGCGGGCTGATCTGTTTGCCTTGCCTGAACCACGCATGAAACGGCTGACTGGTCTGCCAGCAGATAACTCATCAATCAACACACCGCCTACCGCCTTTTCGCTGGATGTGGCGAATGTGCTTGATCCGGCAACCGTTTCACTTTCACAATTTGAACTACGTGGTGATGGGCCTGACAATACTTTTAATACCGGCGATGATGTACTGATTCCGATCAGTCTGCCTGCCGGGTTCAATTACCGGGTTGGCACTAACCGGTTTGATTTCACCATCAACGGAACCATGCTGCCTGATAGATATCGTTTCAGTGCGCTTTCCGGAGCGAATGGATTGAAAGACCCGTTTGGCCAGCAGCTTGATGGGAATGGCGATGGGAATCCGGGAGATAACTATACCAGAACCTTCACAATCAATGCCCCCAGCCTGGCGGGTACGGTCTTCCACGATTTGAATGGCAACGGCACGGGTGACCCGGGCGAGCCTGCCATTGCTGGTCAGCAGGCTTATCTCGATTTGAATCTCAATGGACAGTTTGATTCCAACGCTCAGACATTCAACAGTGGCACGCTCAATATCAACATCCCGGATAACAATACAGCATGGACCAGTGCACCGATCGTTGTGAGTGGTATGACAGGGACGGTCACCGACATCAATGTGCGGATCAATCTTTCGCAGACCTATACTGGTGACATGGAATTCAGGCTGCTGGGTTCCAACGGGTCCACGATTGTCAACCTGATAACGCAGCGTGGCGGCAGTGGTGACAATTTCATCAACACGGTACTGGATGACCAGGCAGCCAACCCGATCAGTTCGGGTAGTGCTCCATTTACTGGCAGCTTCCAGCCTGAACAGCCGCTTTCTGCGATGAATGGCCTTAACCCCAATGGCACCTGGACCCTGCAGGTTCGTGATATTGCCAGTGGTGATTTGGGTGTTCTTCAGAACTGGTCAATTTCAGTAGGAACGGGAATCCCTGAGCCGACAGCCACTGCCGATGTAAACGGTTTTTATCGCTTCTTTGGCATGAGCGCTGGTAATTACCGCATTCGAACCATTGTTCCTGCAGGGTTCAATCAAACCAGTCCGGCGAGCGGATATTATGATGTCTCGCTGCCACCCGATGGTTTCATCGGCAATCTGAATTTCGGCCAGGCACAGCAGAACACGATTTACGGCAATGTCTACAACGATCTGGATGGCAATGGCAACCAGAATGGTGGCGAAACGGGTCTGGGCACCAGAACCGTGTATGTGGATGCCAACAACAACAATATCTATGACGCAGGCATTTACACTGTCAATTCGGGCACGCTCAACATCAACATTCCTGATAACAATACCGCCTGGACCAGTGCACCGATGGTGGTTTCGGGTGTTGCAGGAAGCATCGCTGATGTGAATGTTCTGGTTAATCTGACTCAGACCTACACCGGCGACATGGAATTCCGGCTGCTCGGACCAGGCGGTTCACAAATTGTCAATCTGATCACGCAACGTGGCGGTGGTGGCGATAATTTCGTCAACACGGTACTCGATGATGAAGCAGCGGTTGCCATCAGTGCAGGGTCCGCACCGTTTACGGGCAGCTATCGTCCTGAGCAGTTACTTTCGGCTTATGATGGACTCGTAGCCAATGGTACCTGGACGCTACAGGTTCGCGATATCGCAGGCGGCGACCTGGGTGTGCTGCAGAACTGGTCGCTGATCATCACTGATTCTACTGCGGAGAGATTCAGCAACACCGATGCAGCAGGCAACTATGTCATGTCGGGCATGCCGGTTGGCGCCTATCTGCTGCGAAGTGTACCCCAGGTTGGATGGAAGCCAATCAACCCAGACTTCGGACAAGGCATTGCAGGCACAATGAATGTGGGTGAATCGCATTTCTCCAGATCGTTTGGCCTGCAGCAGGATAGCATTGCACCGTCTATTCAGTCCATCGTTCGCACGGGTAGCAATCCGACCAATGCCGGCAGTGTACAGTTTACGGTGGGATACAGTGAAGCCGTTGCTGGTGTGTCGGCAGCCAACTTCGGCCTGATAACAGGTGGCGGCATCGCTGGCGCCAGCATTTCTTCCGTATCTGGATCGGGCAACACCTGGACCGTAACCGTGAATACGGGGACCGGCGATGGTACGATTGGCCTCAATCACACCAGCGGCGTGGGCATCACCGATCTGGCATTGAACCCACTCACCAGCGGCAACTTTACCGGCGAAGCCTACACGATAGACAAGACTGCACCAGTGGTGCAAGCCTACCGTGTTATCTTCGGCAATAATCAATCGTACAACCTGATAGGCAGTACGCGCTTCACGTTGCCCTGGCAGGTTTCCGCCATTGAAGTGGTATTCGATGGGCCCGTCACTGGCGCTACCGGTTCGCTGGTTCGTACCAATGGCAGCCTGCCTATAGCATCCTTTAATGGTTCAGGAACCAATACTCTTCGCTGGACGTTACAGAACCTGTTGATGACCGACCGTGTGTTCAGTGAACTGGCAGGTTCTGGCGGCAGCACGATTTCCGACCAGGCTGGCAATGCACTGGGCAACGGCACCAATTACTCCCGCAACTTCAATGTGCTCTGGGGCGATGTGAACGATGATGGCTTCGTCAGCATTGCGGATGCACAACTGGTGAACATCCTTATTCGCAACAGCCAATACAGCCTGTTTGGCGATATGAATGGCGACGGTGTTGTCAATAATGCCGATACGCAGCTTGCCCGCCAGCGGGTTGGCCAGCAATTGCCAGCTTAATTGTTTGACTTGAAGCAGCGACTTGTTCTAATGAAGCACCTAGGATTTGCAACAGGGAGTGATACATGCAGTGGTTGAATCGATGGATGCTGGCTGGGCTGGCGCTCTTCTGTCTTACTGGTTTAGCCGCTGCCCAGGCTGCATTGCAGATCATTGTGGGAAGCGCTACCGCCAGTTCGCCTTCAACGGGTAATACTTTTGAAGTGAGCATTACCAATGTAGGGAATGCTCCGAGTGCACCGCTGGCCGGGTTTTCTTTTGGAATATCGGTGCCGGGCGGATCGGGAATTACGTTTACCAATGCGACCATCTTGACAGCACTCAATCCCTATCTGTTTTTGGGCCAGTCATCCACTCCTCCATTTTCCAATACGGCATTTCCGAATCAGTCGTTCATTGCTACTGATCTGTATGCCACGGCTGGTGGCGTGCCTGTTCTGCCTGGGCAGACCTTTGGGCTGGGATTGATTTCGTTTGATGTGGCAGTTGGCTCCAGTGATACTACGGTAACGTTGGCTGGGTTTCCTGCTACCGGCTTGAGCGATGAAAATGGAAGCACGGTCGATTACGATGGATTTAATGGCCTGATAACCATTGCAGCAGTGCCTGAACCAGCGACCTGGGGCATGATTGGTTTGAGTACGATGGCAGCCGCTGGCTTGTGGTATCGGCAACGCAGGAATCAGAAGCTGGCACTTGAGGCGAGATTATCAAAGGAAGATTAACTGTTAAACACCAATCGAAAACGGCAGGAGATACTCCTGCCGTTTTCGTATTTCAGCGTCAACTTAGCCTGCCTGGCGTTTTTCGTCCTGCCAGGCGTTGAGGCGGTTGTAGAGCGTTTTCAGGCTGATGCCTAGTTCAGCAGCGGCGGCGGGTTTGTTGCCCTGGTGTTTGTTCAGCACGCCGAGGATATGATCCATTTCTACATCTTTGAGTGAACGCCCATCGGGGCCGGTTGCTTGCGTCGCTGCGACGGCTGGTCGTGCGGCGCTGATCGGCACGGTTGCAGCCTGGCTGACTGCCTTGACATAGTATGGCAGATGATCGGCCTGGATGGGACCGCCCCCGGCAATGATGAATGCATGCTCCATGGCGTTGGCGAGTTCACGAACGTTGCCCGGCCAATCGTGTTCGAGCAGGGCATCAATCGCTTCAGGAGTGAGCACCTGTTTGGCATAAGAGATATCTCGGCGGGCTGCTCGGGCCAGCAGATGCATGGCTAAGTCGGGTATATCAGTTCGACGTTCCCGCAGAGCAGGCAGCTTGACTTCAAAGGTATTGACCCGGAAGAAGAGGTCTTCGCGGAAGGTGTCAGCTTTCACCATTTCGCGCAGATCGCGGTTGGTGGCGCACAATACCCGCACATCCGTCTTGAAGGGTTCCGTTTCGCCCACTCGACGGATTTCTCGTGATTCGAGGAAACGGAGCAGCTTCACCTGAATGTTCTTGTTGAGTTCGCCTAGCTCATCCAGAAACAATGTTCCGCCGTTGGCGACTTCAAATAGACCTTTGTGTTCACGATCAGCGCCGGTGAACGCGCCTTTGCGATGGCCGAACAGTTCACTCTCAGCCAGTTGTTCTGAGAGTGCCCCGCAGTTAACAGGAATAAAGGGCTTATCTGCCCGCAGGCTTTGCTGAACGATAGTACGAGCCACCAGTTCCTTGCCGGTGCCAGTTTCGCCCAGAATCATCACAGTACTCTCGGTGGGAGCAATGCGTGTGATGAGGCGGTGTACCGATTGCATAACTGGCGAATCACCAATGAGGATCGTCGGCCCTTCAGCAGCTTTGACGCGGCGTTCCAAAGCGATGGTTTTGTTGACTAAATCTCGCTTCTCAGCAATACGACGCAGCAGGCCTTCGAGGTCAGCAAGCCGACATGGCTTGGTGAGATAATCAAACGCACCCAGGCGTACCGCCTGCACGGCAGTATCGACGCTGGCGTAGCCTGTCAGAAGTACCACTTCGGTGGAAGGGCTGAGATGCTTGATCTGTTCGAGGACATCGATGCCGGTCTTGTTGGGCATCTTGATGTCGAGCAGAGCGACATCAAACGGGCCTTTTTCGAGTGCCTTGATGGCTGCCATGCCGTCCTGACAGATGATGACCTCATGTCCCAGGCCAGGGAGTTCGCTGCGCATGAATTCGCGGAGCGACGGTTCGTCGTCAGCGAAGAGAATGCGTAGGCCTTTGCTGGTTGCCATGTTCTATCCTTACCGTGTCGGGCGTTACCGTGTCGGGCGTAGCGCCGCTGTGATGCCAAGGTTGTGAGTTTGCGTCAAGGGGAAATGAGAGCTTAGAGCAATCAAAAGTTGTCTCCCGTGTACTGCGATCCCTTTGTGATCGTTGTGTTTTTGCTTTCCCCCGACCGGTGGTCTTCGACCACTGGCTACCGTTTTTGACCCCTTCGAAAGTTGATGAGAAATTATTTCAGGTTTGCAGGTTTAACGAGCGTCAGTCGAAGATCGACCTTGATATTCTCCAAGTTGTCGCCATTGCCAAGAGGCAATGTTTTGGTTTCGTTGAGTCTCCATTTACCCCGATAACGAACCGACTTCTGACTGGTAAGCAGACTCCCATCCGTGGATGGTTGCTTGGAAGTAAAGAGAACGGACATGTCAACCTGGCAGTCTTCACCCTGGTTGTCATAGGCGATGCAACTGACAATGATGCCCACTGGTTCGTACTGAACCGGAGTTGTATTCGGGATAGGCTCTTCGCCACCGACGACGAAACGTGCTGGTTTGCCAGCGAGGACTTTCAATGCAGGATTGCATAATACCCGTTCGATGCTGGCCTTCAGGTCGTATACTTTGACTTCTAACTGGTAAACGGTTTTGGTGTCTGAAACCAAATGCATCAGACAGATACAAAGGCAAGCACTGAACATTTATCACTCTCCTTTGCTGCGATCCCTCCGGGATCGATTTGCTTTTTCGCATCCCCTGACCGGTGCTCTTCAACCACCGGCTACGGTCTTTGCCCCTTCGTGGTCTTTCTGGGTGCCATAGCCTGCCTGTACTCAGGCTGGCTATGCTTGGGCACTTTGTCGTTGCATGCATGGTTAGGCGGAGTACCGCCAAACCATGGCACCCGTTGCGCGCCCTACGCTGCTTTTTTCAGTACCGTTGCCACTGGGTCTTCCTGTGGAACGGTTTCGGCTTGCTGAAGTGGGATGCGTACCGTGAAGGTGCTTCCCTGGTTTGGTCCGGCACTGGTGGCTTCAATCTCACCGCCGTGCTGATTGATAATGCGATGACTGATGCTGAGACCCAGGCCGGTGCCTTTGCCTGTTCGAGAGCGTGTGAAGAACGGTTCGAAGAGGTTTTCGAGCACTTCCTGTGTCATGCCGCAGCCTGAATCGGTAAAGGTCAGTAGTGCTGCATCGTGAACGACGGCGAGTTTGATAGTCAACAGGCCGCCGGTGTCCATGCTTTCCAGAGCATTGACGATCAGGTTCAAAACGACCGATTTGATTTCGGGCACGGAGAGTAGCAGGTGTGGCCGCTGCTGTACTTCGAAGACGATACGTTTTTCCTGATGATTGGGCAGATGCTGTACCATCTCCAACACGCTTTGTACCAGTTCAGCCAGGTCGGCCATCTGCTTGGGGCGGTCGCCCATGCGACTGAATTCGAGCAACTTCTGGGTGATTTCCTTGCAACGGAAGGCTTCCTGCTGAATCATGAGCACATAGCGGTTGATCAAGGGAACATCGGGATGTTCCGGGTGCTGTTCCATCAGGCCTTTGAGCCGTCGTTCGAGTGCTTCGCCACAGAAACTGATGCTGGCCAGAGGGTTGTTGATTTCATGAGCCACGCCGGCAGCGAGGAACCCTACGCCTGCCAGCCGTTCACTGCGGACGAGTTGTTTACTTCGTTCCTGCACCTGTCGTTCAAGATCCTGATAGATGCCTTGCAAGCGGTCTGACATGTGGTTGAAGGCCACTGCCAAATCCTGCATTTCATCGTTGCTGCTGACCTGGACATGTCCGGTGAATTTGCCGGTCGCCATCTGGGTGACCTTGGCGTGCAGTTCGCGGATCGGTGTAGCTATCCAGTGATAAGTAACCCTGGCCAGAATCAGCAGCAGGACGAAGCCGCCGATGCTGATAGCCAGTGCGAGTTGTCGGGTTTGCTGATAACTGCGATCCGCGGCGGCAACCAGGTTTTGAACATCACTATCAATGACATTGCAGAGTTCAGCAGTCAACTTGCTTAACTGTGAAACGATTGGCCGCCAGGGCGCACGAGGCTGCGAATCGCCAACGTGAAACTCTACGGGTTGAATATGGTGTTTCAACTCTTCAACTTTGGATCGAATCTGCATGAGGTAGGCTTTTTCTTCCTTGCCACGGTCGCGATCGAGGCCGGTCTGCTGGGTTCGCATCAACAGCGATTCATACGTGCCGGCAGCTTCCATTAACTGTTGAGCCAGTTCTTCCTGTTGGGTGGAAGTGGCAAACGTGCTGGATCCATAGCGGGCCAGCCAACTGGAAACACAATCGTGCATGTAGCTGGCAGCTTTCTGCTCGTTTTGGCGACTATCAATGCTGTTGACGGTAATGCGATGTGCAGAAAGGGCATGCAGCGTTGCGCCGAGCAGAATCAGCATCGGCACACCAACCATGAGCAGGCCAAGCAACAACTTGTGGCGTATACGCAATCGCAGTGCCACGGTCCCCCCGTCTTCCTTGACGTCCCCGTGAGCCGGTATTGGGAATCCCTCCCACCGGTAATTTTGTAACTTTTACCAGATGCGTACAAACAATGCTAGCCCGATTAGGCGGTGAGCGCAAAAAAGATTTAATCCTGGCGCACCTTGGCATCTTGGCGGTTCTTTTTTTTACCGCCAAGTCGCCAAGAAGCGCCAAGGGGGTTCCATGTAGCTTAAGCAACAGAACCAGACGCGTTCACCAGGCTGGTTTGCCCAGGCTGGGGAGCATTGGCCAGCAGCCAGTCTTCGAGAATGATGTGTTCGACATAAGGAGCACGAAGGAGTGCAGTGCTTTGTGACAGCAGTCTGGTCAGCCAAGGCCGGCGCATGATCGGTTTCATGGCACGCAGGCCGAAGCCGCTCCAGGTGCGCTCGGCTGATTGCCCGGCAATGTTGTCGCTGATACGTTTGAAGGTGGCAGGGACCAGGTTGGGATCGGGGCCGACGTGCACCACGATTTCCACTCCCGATGCCAGTGTTTGAAACACCATGTCCCACAGTTTTTGTGGATGATCAACCCATTGCTGCATCAGGTGCCTGCTGTTGGTTTCGTTGAAACTCTTCTGGCCTGTAACGCTGCTGATGATGGGGACCGTGGGTTTGGTTAAGCCACCCTTGGTTTTCTGCAGAATGACAGCAGTGCGATTGGGGATGTTTCTCTGCCAGGTGATGGGGGTATGCAACGGCGCCCAGCGATGCGGGTTGGCACGCAAGTGTACTCTTTCGGGAAAGCGTTCCTTCATGAGTGTGCGGAACTGTTCGAGCGTATCGTTTTGAGCCAGGAGCAGCAGACTGTTGGGAGACAGGTACGTGGAGGGGGATATGATCCCTTTGCCCTCGGTGCCGATTTCCAGGCAGGTTTTATGTACCAGATCGAGATCGAGTTCCGGGCCGCGGGAAAACAGAATGCCCATCGTGACATTCTGTGAAAGTGCCACGGAATCTTCGGACATCAACAGTAGGGGGATCAGCATATCCTGTGCGGTAAAGACTTTTGAGGCAGCCAGTGCAGAGGTTTCCCCCAGGCTGTAGCCGAAGGCGATACGAGAAGAATCAAAGGGAATATCAAAATACTTTTGCAGCAGTTCGAGTTGTACCATGCACATGGTGACGATCAGGACAATGTCTTCTGCATAACTGGTCAAGTCGCAGGTTTCCCGCCGCTGTCTGACTCGTTCGACGAGGTCCATTTTCGTCTGCAGCGTATCGCTGGCTAATACGGAATTTTCTGCAAGTGCCTGTTCAACTTCTTTGCCGTAGAGTGGATGTTCGAGTAGTTCGGGAGTGCGTCCAAGGTTGGTGATGTTGTAGCCTCGAAAAGTAAAAGCAGAACTGGCAATTCTGCTGCGAAGTTGCACAGCGTCGAGCATACCGGTGCACCTGATAAGTTGAAAGGACAGCGGCTCGTGCCCATCGGCCTGTCAAAGAATACAGGCGCAAAATATGACAAACATATGAGTTCGAGAGGTCGGAATTATTCCAGAGATTTTTTACTTTTACAGATACGGGTCGCGATTGATCATTTTTCTACTGAGATCGACAATGTAGCAGACTTCACGCGAAATGGGTTTGCCTTGCTTGTTCAATTTCAGCGTTACCCAACAGCGGGGCAGTTTATCTTTATCTACGGTAACGTTGGTAATCGTGAATTCAGTCAGTGTGCTGCCAGCTTTCCAGTCTTCGTCAAGAAATTGCCAGCCATCGGGAATGGTTTTAGCTGAAGCAGGTGTTTTCTTGTTTTGCCAGATTTCGAGTCCCTGTTTGACGGCACTTTTCACCTGCTCGATTTCCTGGCTGGAGAGGCCCGAGCCACAGCCGATGAGTGCACATGACAGTGACAAGAATATACATACGCTCAAGCGTGTCATGTGCTGGTTCCCGTTGGAATCCCGGTATGTAACTGCGAGCACACCCCGGCGGAGTACCTCCGGAGTGTGGCACAGTTTATGTCAATTGACGCCAAAGCTTTTAGAGAAGGGGAAATCTGCAACAACCCAAAGCTATTGCACATCTCCCCTAGCTGACGCTGCGGGCTACCAGTTGCAACACGCAAAAGATCAATCAAGGTTAGTGATGTCGCCGCGGTTGCGGGTTTCAGCTTCGGCCCAGGCTTTGTCGCCAACATTCCTTACAGCACGTGCACTGCCATCAGCCAGGCAGATGCAGATGATGTTGGAAGTGAAGCTTTGGGTTTTCAACGGATGAGCATTGTTATCGGGCACGCCGAATTCAGCACAGACCATGCAGCGGCAAAGCCAGGGTTCTGTTCCGGTCCACGCGGTGGGTACGGGGCCTGAACGATTCACGAAACCACTGCGAGGCCAGTAGCCGTTCACATAGAGTGAGTCGGTAGGAAGGTCGACTGTGTAATTGGTAGTGACAGGCAATACTCCATAAGCCCAGAGGTTAGCGCCATAGCGCGGGTTGCCAGCAGGCCTGGAAGATACTGCATACTTCTCGCAGAACATGATGGTGTTGGTCATGCCATCAGGAATGGTGGAAGGGAATACCGCGCCCAGGTCGCCAAAGACCTGCCAGTTGGCGGCATAGCTGGTCAAGCCCCATTTGGTATTGCTGGTGCCGGTGGTGGCCCAGGGTGGAATGGGATTGCCGGTGCCTGATGCTGACCACCAGGATGGCATGGCGCTGGTGAGATCGAATACGCCATCGCCGAAGGATCGATCCAGCGGGGCTTTGAAGATTTTCAGCACATAGGAGCGGGCAACATCTGGCCCCAGTTTGTAGATGTTGTCTGCTTCGATATAAGGCAGCAGGTGATAGAACACTGAGCCTTGCACACCCGTGGGGTTTGGCAGCATAGCAGGGTAGGAGCCGAACATCGGCGGGGTTTTCTTGTAGTCGCCATGGGCATTGTGCACGGCGATGCCGAGTTGTCGCAGGTTGCTGAGCGAAATCATCTGATCTGATGCAGCACGCACGCGCTGTATGGCAGGCAGCAGCATGGCCATGAGCAGAACAATGATGGCGATCACTACCAATAGTTCGATCAAGGTAAATGCAGATCGTTTGGAGGACATGGCAGATCCTTTGCGTTGAGTTAAAGAAGATAAAGGGGCAAATACGGGAAACGGAGGACATTCAGTCGCGATGGTGGAACGTTTCAGAAAGCACAGGAGAGATAGGATACACAGACTTCATTGCATCGCGATATACCGGTCACGCCGACACATGGAGCACTAAACTCAGGTGAAGCCCATCCGCATGGCGACGCGCGATAATGGTCGCTTTGAAGATGCCAGATGTGATGTGCAAATTGGCTTCATGTATTCGCACTGAGAGTCGATTCAATAATTACCCATCATAGTGCTGTTAAATCTTCATGCAACAGCTCCATGATGCAAATAAGCAAAATCGCTCTCTCAGAATTTTCATATTCAGAGAGCGAACGAATTGTCGGAAGAATGGAATCAGTAACTCAACAGACAGTACAACTCGTAGCCTGGAAGTTTTCCTGCACCTTCCAGGAACGAGAGCTCGATGAGGAAGGCGCAGCCTGCGACTTTGCCTTTAGCCTGCTCAACGAGTTTGCAGGCGGCCTGCATGGTGCCGCCAGTTGCCAGCACATCATCCACCAGCAGCACATGATCGCCGGGCTTGATGGCATCAACATGCATATGCAACGACGCTGAGCCATACTCGAGATCGTAGCTGTAGGATGTTGTGGCGTAAGGCAGCTTGCCAGGCTTGCGCAGTGGGATGAGTGGTTTCTTCAGCAGATAAGCGAGCGGAGCGGCGAGGAGAAAGCCACGAGCCTCGGCAGCAGCGATGGCATCGACCTTGGTGTGCTGATATTTCTTCGCTAGTTGTTCGACAGCAAAGCTGAAGGCTTCGGGGTTGCTGAGAAGTGGGGTGATATCTTTGAACAGAATGCCTGGCTTGGGGAAATCCTGAACGTCGCGAACAAAGTGTTTCAAATCCACGCTGATTCTCCGCCCGGGCTTTGTAACTTAACTCCATCAGACTAGCAAGCCACGAGAGCATTGCAACCATGAGTCTCCAAATACGACAAGCTGTCGTTTCCGATGCAGAAGTCATTGCAGACTTCAACAGTCGCCTGGCGATGGAGAGCGAAGGGAAAACGCTCGATCAAAAAACTTTGTTGCCGGGTGTACAGGCCTTGCTCCAGGATGCCAACAAGGGAATTTACTACCTGGCTTGCGATGAAGCTGGTGAAGCGATTGGCCAGATCATGCATACCTATGAATGGAGCGATTGGCGGAACGGCTGGTTCTGGTGGATTCAAAGTGTGTATGTGGTTGCGGAGCATCGGGGTAGGGGAGTATTCACCACGTTGTTCGAACATGTCAGAGAGCAAGCCAGGCGGCAAGGCAATGTGATTGGCATTCGTCTTTATGTGGAGGATAACAATACCCGGGCGCACAAGGTGTATGAACGAACCGGTTTTGAGAGTGCAGGCTATTTTGTGTTGGAGTGCGGAGTGTAATTATGGAGTATACTTTGAGCTTGAGCAACCACTAGGAGCGCGGGATGGACTGGGAGAGGTGGAGCCATCTGATTTTTTTTGCGCGACTTTGCTGATAGTCTTTGTCGGGTTCGTTGCAGTTTATTTCGTCCAGAGTTACAGGATTGATCGGCAGCTTGTCCAAGTCGAAGCATTATGCAAGGAATCACTGGAAGAGGGATACCTGAAGTCCGTAGATGTTGCAGAGCGGCATCCGAAATGGGTCGAGCCACAGATTTTTGCATGTCAGCTGGCTGTAAACACAGGCCGATATGCCGTGGCAGAAGATCATGGCCGAAAAGCCATCCAACTCCTCCAGGGGGAAGTTGTCCGGGTGACCTCGTGCTTCGATGCCGGTCGGAAAGAAGACAAGGATCTGTCAAGCGTGAAATATGAAAAGTTTCTTTTGATACTGGTGGAAGATTTGATTGCGCGGGCTGCGGTACTGGCGTGTTACACAAACTATGATTATGAAGGTGCGTTACAGCGCTGCGATGATTTTAATTCAGCGAGCAAGTCGTATAAGAGCCTGGTTGACGCCTGGCGTGCTCATTTCTGCATGCTCCTAGGCAGGTATGACGAGGCGGAGCAGCATTTGGAAAATGCCAGGCGTAAGGATATCAAGGGCGTCCAGTACCTGGCCATCCAGGGGCACTGGCATCTGATTCATGGCGATCCCAAGTCAGCGGTCGAGTACTATCTGAAACATGGTGATCGTAAGAGCCTGGCTGAGGACTTTGTCCACATCAAGGCTGTGTTCGGAATAGATGAACCAAGTTGGTGATGCTCAACCGGGCACAACTTCAAACAACTCAATGGCAGGCTGCAGGTCGCAGTAGAGAATGCCCAGGCGGCCATAGGCTGGGGTGTTATTCTTGAAGCCTTGCCAGTGCAAATGTTCAAATCGTACATAGTTAGTGACTTCAATATGGCGCAATACTTCATGATGGATAAGCACATGCCCCAGTGGCGTATCTTCTCTCAGTATGGCTTGCTGCACTTCGGGCTCCAGCATATGGAGGTGAATGCGGACAATGCCTCCCTGAACTACCCGGTCTGATCCAACAGGAAGCAGAAGAATCTGTCGAGCATACCACTCAGGGGACTGTTGACGCTGCAAAACCTGCACGCGAATTTTGCACTGATGGTAGGATTCCATCGCCATGGTCATGTGCCGATCATGCACCAGCAATTGATGAAAGGGTTCGGGAACTGCAGTGGGGTCGATCAGTTGAAAAGGGGGCAATGGAACCGGTTGAGGCAGCGAGGCAAAGAGTGTTTCAAGCGATGGTCCCATGATCTGGAGTATTATATGGCTGTTTATATGAGTGATGGATGATGAACCTGCACCGATGGGCACCTGTTGAAAATGAAATGTGTTTCTTACTGTGACTTTGTCGCTCAACTGCGAATTGGCATTTACATTGAATTGAAAGTCACTAAGGTACTGCACTGACGATTAACGAGGATGAACTTATGAATAGCGATCAAGTAGACACGTTCTACATTGCTGATACTGACGAGGGAAACGTAGCACTTTCCAGAACGCCTCAGCAGACTGTTTCTTCAGATCCTTTGCAATTACTGGTGATAGAAGGTAAGGAGAATATCACACCTCCCAAGATGTTGATGACTCGCAGCGAGTTTAAGCAATGGCGATATCAACTGGAAGATGAGGGGTGTTATGTCGAGTTACGATTTGCATCGTAATTGAGTTGCACCTGATAAGAGAGCATGGTGGTAGAATGATTCTCCGCCATGCTGCCAGATTCATTACATTACACATGATGAAGTTGAACTAAATCTTTGTCGAGTATTGTGGCGTCTGCTCAGTTCGAATGAGTGACCAGTTGTGCAGTTTTCTCCATAATATGAATCAATGGATATTTCTGGAGCTTTGTCATGCGCTGGTATTTCACCCTGGCTGCGGTTATCTCTCTGGTCACTGTTCTTCAGGCAGCTGATTGGCCACAATGGCGTGGGCCTGAACGAACTGGCATATCTCAAGAGAAGAACCTGCTGCAGGAATGGAGCAAGGAAGGCCCGCCATTAGCCTGGAAATCCACTGGTCTGGGTACGGGTTACTCCTCGCCCACCATCGCCAATGGCCGGATTTACCTGCAGACCACCAGGGATAAAGTGGAATATTGTATTGCGTTGAACGAGCAGGACGGCAAGCAGATTTGGTCAACGGTCATCGGTAAAGTGGGCGCCAATCAGGGGCCGCAATATCCTGGAACTCGGGCAAGCGTCACGGTTGATACTGATCGGCTTTATTGCCTGGCTTCGGATGGAGAAATCTGCTGTCTGAGTGCAACAGATGGATCAATCAAATGGCAGAAGCATTGCCGAAAAGACTTTGAGGGCAAGCCAGGGCAGTGGGCGTACTCCGAATCGTTGCTGGTGGATGACGACAGGGTGATTTGTACGCCTGGCGGCGAGAGTGCGAGCATGGTTGCCTTGAACAAAATGACCGGTGAAGTGATCTGGAAATCAGCTATCCCGGAAATCGGCACAGCAGAATATTCATCCATCATGGCTGCGAATCTGTCAGGCAGCAGGCAGTACGTCACGTTTCTGCGCAAGGGGATTGTCGGAGTGGATGCAGTAACAGGTAAGTTAGTCTGGAAATATTCCAAAACGGTAGATATGGGTGCAAATATTCTCACTCCCATTATTCATGAGAATAAAGTCTTCTCCTCCGGTTCACGAACTGGTGGCGCCGTAGTGGAAATTGTGAAGCAAGGCGAGAATGTAAATGCGAAGGAAGTTTATTTTAACAATAAGCTGTCGCCGAGCATCGGCGGAGCAGTTCTGGTGGATGGACACCTGTATGGCAGCAACAGTCAGGGTGTTTTCTGTGCTGACTTTTCTACCGGCGAGATCAAGTGGTCGAACCGCAGCGTAGGCGCTTCATCAGTCTGCTATGCTGATGGCCGCGTTTATTTACGTGGACATACTACGGGTGAAATGGCGATCATTGAGCCGAATCCCCAAGCTTACACCGAGCACGGAAGATTCAAGCAGCCTGAACGGAGCAAGATTCAAGCATGGCCACACCCAGTCATTGCGAATGGATGTTTATACCTGCGTGATCAGGAGACGTTGCTTTGCTTCCGGGTAGCGAAATAGCAAGAGGCAAGCGATGGATTGCAGAATCTGCTTTCAGGAGCGTGTGAACTTATAGCAACATTTTGTGTCCGTCCATAGTATACTGAGACAGATATCTAGCACGAGTGGCGGAACTGGCAGACGCGCTGGACTTAGGATCCCGTCCCGAAAGGGGTAAGAGTTCAACTCTCTTCTCGTGCATTTCCCTATTATTCGCAGATATTTGCCTTTCTGCCCCATGCTCCATACCATTCTTTTGCCCCAAGGTGGGGGCAAGGTGGGGGCAGTAGGGGAGTAACACGGCAATGGCATGGATAGAGACGGATCGACACGGGGCATTCCAACTTTGCTTCCGCTTCCAAGGGCGGAAGTTCAAACGGTCTTTACAGACTAGGGATGTTCAGGAAGCTCAGGACATTTCTGGTGTGGCTGGGCAAACGCTTCGGAACATCAACCTCGGCATCCTCGAAATGCCAGACTGCGATCTACCGACTTTCCTGATATCGGGTGGGGGGAGCAAGCCAAAAGTACTCCCCATCGACCCGACTCTCACACAGCTCTTTGAGCAATACTTCGAGTCGTTACCTGTTGGATCGCTTGAGAGAGAGACGATCAACAGCATGAAAACCCATCAAAGGCATTTAGAGCGGCTCTTGGGAAAGAAGTTACGTACGTCGGAAATGACCACTGAGGTTCTCCAGAAGTATGTCAACGCACGCGCCCTCGAAGATGTGACGTCAGATACAATCAAGAAGCCGATAGTCACGCTGCGGGCAGTTTGGAACCGCATTCTTAAGAAGCCATTCCCCAAAGGCATTACTTATCCGAAATCTAAAGAGCGGCCTCCGTACCAATCCTTGAAAGAAGTTCAAAGGGGAGGAGATTGGGACTCTCTGTACCTCACATCCGATGAAGTAGATGAGCTATTGGGCTATGTGCGGGCTACAGCTCGGCATCCGTTTGTATTTCCTCTCATCTGCTTTGCAGCACACACAGGAGCTAGACGGGCTGAAATCCTCCGCTGCCTAAAGTCAGACGTAAACCTGGAGCAAAGGATCGTCACGTTACGAGAACGTAAGAAATCCCATAGTACACGAACGACCCGGAGAGTCCCGCTTTCTCCACTCTTGGCTGATGCACTAGGAAAATGGCTGGATGCTCACCCAGGAACTAACCATCTTTTCGCAATCTCGGAAATGGAGCGAAGCAAGAAATCCGGTGTGCGGCCAATGACACGCGATGAAGCTCACGACCATTTAAAACGTGCCCTCAAAGGTAGCAAGTGGGAGGTGATCAAGGGATTCCACACATTCCGGCACTCATTTATTTCCGCACTTGCCAGTAAAGGAGTGGACCAGCGTATCATTGATGAGTTTGTTGGTCACCAGACGGAAGAACAACGGAGACGTTATCGACACCTTTACCCGGATGTCACGCGGAACGCTCTGATGCTGGCATTTGGAACACAGGTAGGCCATCTGAAAGGTAAAGTTAGACTTCGTTCTGGCAAGTAATCTTATTATCATTCCTCCTTTTCCATGTGAAGAGTGCTGCTCTAACTAAACCCTTACATATTCAAGTAGATGAACGAATCACCTATTTGGTGCAAGAAGTCGCGGGTTCAAATCCCGCTAACCCGGAGGTCGAATGACTCTGTGCCCCGACATCCTGCACGATCCACCCTTGAGCTTCGTAATGACGAATCGCCCAAGCAACCGTGTACTCCTCTATGATCTTGCGTAGTCCAACGAAATGATCCCGCCTTCCTGAGGGAGTATGGAAAACGTGGCGTTAAGCATCGCACCGTCGAAGTCAACAACAGCCTTCATTTCCAGCTTCCAGTGTCAACTTCCCGAACTGGCGACCTCTACTACACGTGAATTCCTTCAAGCAGCTTGGGTATAGCCGACTTACGGATTGCCTCGATCACAGTTTTTGACGACTTCCACGACTCACCCGGAATCCGTGCGATCAGATCGCCCCAGACTCGGCCAAACGCTGTGATTGCAGCATCGTCATCGAAAGTCACGCCAGCAGGAAGCAAGGGGGCGATGTCTTCGATCAGGCTCTGATTGAGTTTCTTGAGCATCCGCTCCTCGGCGTTCGCCCGGCTGATTGGATGGCCTTCCTGATCGAGATAGTAGTGGAAACACGCGAGCAACTTGTCGCGGTCGAGTCCGAGTTGGAGCAGACCTTCGTTGAGGTCGAACAGATCACGGTTCTTGTGTCGCTGGAGCAGCGCCCGTAGTTTCGTGCCAAAAAGCTCCTCCGGCTCGAACGAAACGATGTCCGCTTTCGCCTGATGCCAGTCGCTATTGATCTCGAAAAGGTAGGGTTTCAGACCGTGAAGAGTCTGGTGCTCGCGTGTGTTGATCTCGATTTTGAGCTTGAGAGAGCCACCACCTGCCTCTGGCGTAAACTTGAAGACCAGATGCGTCGTATGGGGTGCCTGATCGCGGGTGCATTTCCCCAACCACGACAGAGCATCCCGAACGGCGTCAATGATGCCACCAATTGGCTCGGGTTGCGTCTGAACCAGGTCAATGTCTTCCGAATACCGTAGCGGCTTTTTGAACAACAGCTTGTTGATGGCTGTGCCGCCGCGAAAGGCGATCTTGCCCTGCAACTGCGGATGGTTGAACAGATCGCACATCGCACGGCAGATCATCAAATCCTGCTCTACCTGCCGGAGGTCCGGCCAGGGAGCGTGCGCCGTCCATTGCTGGATATGAGCCAGTGGAATCACAGGTCAATCTCCACGGGCACGTTTATGACGAGTTTCCATTCCGTGTTCCGTTCTTCCGTCGCAGCCAGTTCGGGAACGAGGGGTTTGGCTGAAGGATCGAGGGCTTTGAAGGACTTGGCCTTTCCGACAAAGGGCCGGATTGCGTTGGCTTGCTTGGAATGCCCGAATCGTTCCAAAAAGTAGCCCAGCCGCCGGACAGCCGAGTTCTCATAAACATCGGCTGCCTTAGCGAGAATGCGGGCGTCAGCTTTCTTCCCAAGGTCGTGGGTAGCCTGCGCGGCTCCGTTAATCCCACCGGCCCGATGATAATAACGGCAGATGTCGAGCAAGGTCAGCTCCACACCAGCAACCTTGGCGAATCCGGCATCCGTTTTGAGTTGCGCGAGCCATTCGGGACGGTTTCCCTTCGCAAAGGCTTGTGGCGACTGGAACAGGAACTCGACGCGCTGCCGACCAATCTCGATGGTCGGCAGTTGTCGCGGAGTGATCATCTGAAAGACCATCGCGGCCTGATGGCTTGCTCCATGAAACGCTGCCGCACGCAGTAGGGAAATGCGGTAATCTACTTTCAGAAACTTCATTAACGGGTCTATCCATCGAGCGGGATCAGGAGCACCGAGCGCCCGATCCTCGGGCCGCAGAATCAGATAAAATCCCCGTCGCGGGGAAACGAGTTTGCCTTTCCTGGAAAGCCGGGCGATAGCCGACTTTAGCGCATCTGGCGACAGGCCAATATCGTCCAGGGCGGCTAGTTTCGTAAAGAAACCCCTACCTCGGGCAAGCTGTGAATCGACAAACTCCTGCACGCTGTTCATACCCCAATCATACCAGAAAAGTGGCGTAACGCAACACTTTTCAAATATGAGTGGGGAGACTCGGAATCGCGAATTGCGGAGACATCTCTATTGGCAGGTTCAGGAACAAATTGCATCGTGCGTCAAGTTTTTATGCAGTAAAACTTGACAATAGGGCCACTGAAAGCACTGCTTTAGAACCAATAATGACAAGCAAACCGTTGAGAAATTCCTGAAATCAGCTTCCAGGGCGTCACCAGCTAGCCGGATTAACCGGCGGAGAGAGTGCCTATTGATGGATATACCCGAGATATGCCAGCCGGAAGGTCATCGCCTGGGTGCTGACACCGTATTTGGACGCCAGCTCCTTGAGCACTTCCTCATCCAGCAGATCGATGGTGCCAATCTCCTCGACATCGTGGGCAAGGAAGTCCGCCGGCATCAGTAATTCGGCTGCGAACAGATTGGCTTCCTTTTCTTCAATGTCGGTTCCCTGGCTAGAGGCTTCACTTCGCAGCCAGACTTTGAAATGCCGATCAACATGTACGTCATCGAAATCGTGCAGAAGGTAATGCCCCAACTCGTGCGCCGTGGTGAAGTTTCTGCGGTTGGGATGGTGGTCGGCATTGACGCCGATTACGGCAAGTTTGCGTTTGCGGTCGCGGTACAGGAATCCTGACAGATCATCCTCGGCAGGAGTTTCCTGCACTTCGACGCCCATTGCCTTTGCAATGGCTGACACATCAATCGGTGCTGACCGTACCCTCTGTTCGGCCAATAGCTTCTGCACCGTTGAACGTATGTGCTTTCTGCGAACCATCTTCATTCCTTCCCTTTTTGAGCTGCGTTAACCGCCGACCTGATCCAGTCCTTTTCCGATTTTGGGCGATGCTTGAGCGCCTCATCTAACTGGTGTTCGGCCCCTGCCGCCGATTGCGGGAGAAGACTGGCAGGATCAACATGGAGTGCTGCGGCTATGTCTGCGAGCGTATGGAGCAGGAACTTCTGGCGCCCCTTCTCGACATTGGTGATCGAGGTGCGGGTCAAAGATACCAGCCCGGCAAGCCCTTCCTGCGTAAGGACCGGTTTGCGGCGTTTGCGGGCATCGCGGATACGCCTGCCCACCTCTTCGTAGAACGCGTTGTGGTTGTCCACGCCCGAATTTCCCCTGCTCGCTTTCGTATTGCCGGGAGGTATCTTACAACCGCTGGCGTCAAATGTCAACACGGCAAACTGTTTGTGTGGCAAACACTGACAAGTTATTTAGTTCTTGTTGTTGACATTTGAAACGGGCACCCCTACAATTCGCGTAACTGAAAAGCCACTCCCTGAGTGTTTCAGGCTGGCCGAGTGCATTCCGGGGAGTTCGCCCCAGGGCCTCGAAGTACCCCGAAATAGCAGGAGGATTTATGAGCAACGAACATAGCAGCAAGGACAAGGAAATCACGATCATCGTGAACGGCCGGCCGAAAAAGGTGCCGGACAGGCCCATCTCGTTTGAAGAAGTCGTGGCACTGGCCTTCAACCCAGTTCCCCCGAATGCCTTTTTCACCGTCACCTATAGCCACGGCAACACAGGCGGAAGCCTGACGCCGGGGAAGACCGTTCCAGTCCAAAACGGGATGAAGTTCGATGTCACAGAAACTGGTCAGTCTTAATCCGGATTTGAGCCGGTTGCGTGCAGAGGGCCTGGACATTTCCATTGGGAAATCCAGGCACCTGTTCATCCGCGATATTCCGTATGTGACCTCCGCCAGGGTAGTCAAGCGCGGAATTATCGCGTCGGCACTCGATCTCGCCGGCGAGGCAACGATCCCACCGGAGACCCATGTTGTTTTTTTCGTGGGTGAGCCGCCCTGTGATGAACATGGTTCTCCGTTGCCCGGAGTTTCACCAAACTCGAATCAGCCTCTGGGCGATGGCATGATTCCCAACCATCAGATTTCGAGGGTGCCGAAAACCGGGCCGACCCCTGGCAAATACCCGGACTACTACCAGAAGATCATGACGCTCGTCGCCATCGTGTGCAGCCCAGCCCAGGCGATTGATCCCACCGCCACTGCCTTCACTCACCCCGTAGTCGTGCCCGACGAAGAGGACGACTCGGTTTTCAACTACATCGATACGGCTGCCACCAAAGCGGGTATTGTCATAGCCAACCGCAAGCTGGAAGGCAAGAAGATTGCCATCGTGGGTATGGGCGGGACAGGCGCTTACGTTCTCGATTTCGTTGCAAAGACCCCAGCAGCGGAGATTCACCTTTTTGACCGTGATGTGTTCCTGAACCACAATGCCTTTAGGTGCCCGGGTGCGGCATCGCTCGATGACCTGAACAAGAAGCCGCAAAAGGTCAATTACCTGGATGCCATCTACTCGCGGATGCACCGGAAAATCATGGCGCATGACTGCTTCATCGACGACACTACGGTCGAACAATTGAAGGGCATGGACTTCGTTTTTGTCTGCATCGACAAAGGCACGGGCAAGCGACTGATTGTTGAACGGCTGGAAGAATGGGGCATACCGTTTGTGGATGTGGGAATGGGAATTCAGCTTGGAGAAGACAACACGCTCGGAGGAATCGTGACGGCCACAACGAGCACTCCGGCCAAACGAGATCACTTCAGAGTCCGCGTGCAATTCTCCGACGGCGAAGCAGCCAACGAGTATTCACAAAACGTCCAGATCGCTGAACTGAACGCGATGAACGCCGCGCTTGCCGTTATCAAGTGGAAGAAATTCTGCGGCTATTACGATGACGTAACCAGGGAGCATTACTGCGCGTACACGATCAGGTCGAACCAGCTTATTTCCGAGGACGTACATGAAGCCTGAAATCGTTCTCGCGCATGAATTCGTCGAGTATATCCCCGAAGAACTTAACGAACGAACGCTGTACATTTCCCGGACATATGGAACCGCCGTGCATAAGTGTTGCTGCGGGTGCGGCAGGGAAGTGGTAACTCCGCTTTCGCCTACGGCATGGCAACTGACCTTCGATGGCAAATCGGTTTCACTGTACCCGTCGATTGGAAGCTGGAGTCTGCCTTGCCAGTCGCATTATTTCATTACCAAGAACAGAGTGGTGTGGTCAGTGCAATGGACCAAGCAGCAGATTAACAGGGGACGGGCGCAGGAAGCCATGGCCAGGGAAAGACATTTCGAGACCGCCAATGCCCCGGCGAATCCGGATCTGACGCAAGCCGCCACGCCACCTACGAGCAGCAAACCGAAGGAAAGCCTCTGGCAGAGAATCAAAAGGTGGTTCTCGTGATCGACCAGGACAAGGGGGATAATCATCAATGAAGTGGCATGAAGAAATCCCATCGGGAAAATCCTGGGCATCACTCTGGAACGGCTAGACCATTTGCGGTTCATGCAGAGGAATACGCGGATTGGAGGGCAAATGCCCCGAGTGCGAAAGTGACCTGGGTTCAGTTCAAACCAACATTGTAGCCGACGGAAGGGAGATCATTACACACACAGTAATGGGGGCGGAAGGGCGTTACGAGGACTATCTTTACCTCCAAATGCTTGAACGTGAATGGAAACGACCTGCCTCGGAAGCCGACAGACGCGTTGACTCCGACCCCGCACGCCAGTTATCGCCTCGTGCGACGATTGTCGTACTTTTCTGGAGTTACTTCGAGACACGCATTGAGAGACTCATTCGGGCAGGAATGCACGACGTGCCCGCGCGTCTTGCCGAGGATACTCTCCAGCGTTACACGTCCATCGGTTCACGTTTGGATCGGCTTTATCGCGTCCTGTTCGAGACGTCTTACGGGGCGGACCTCACTGACCTGGGCTTCGACGACATCCGCCTTCACCTGGCGCAGGTGCAGGAACGCAGGAATGCTTTTGCTCACGGCGACCCAACGGCAGTCGACGACGTGCTCGTGGTCGCTATGGTGGACAACGTGAAACGTGAGCAGCAAGCCTGGATTGCAGCTTTTAATCTTAGAGGCACCCGTTCTTGACACAATCTCCTTGTAGTAAAGGTTATCCGTCACCCAATCGTTGTCTCAAACCGGCTTCCCAGCACACACCCCGGCCACAAAGGTTCAATAGACGTCTTGTCGCCCCGATAATGTTGCAACATTAAATTCCGCCAGTGGTTGCGAAAGCGACTGTTATCGGGATTTGAACGTATTCTCCGTCTGGCCGATTACGTATCGCAGTGTCGGACCGTAGTAACATGGAGCCCAGCAATGCGCTCAGGCGTTCGCAAAACATGTGCCCCAGTGGATTAATCATCTCATCTGCGGCCTATCGGAACTCCTTTCGATTACCCCCATTACTGCCGCCGCAATGCCACAATTATAATTCCTTTCCTATGCTTTCCACGTCCCCGTGTGAACGCTTCAGGGGATGAGTGATTAGTGACACAGGAAAAAAAGGGATCACCGTCCCGTTTCTGATGCACAATCTATGTACCATCTCAAGTCGTTCAGGAGGAGTCTCCAATGATTACATCGCCGTCGCTCTTGCTCGAAGCGATTCGGGTGCGGCTCGATACGGGCTGCCATTTGCGTTGTTTCTTCTGCAACTCATGGCAAAAAAAGGAGACAAGGCTGTCGAACGAAACCCTATTATCTGTCTTGGACGCGGCGAAAACAAATGGTGCGAAACATGTCGCCTTGTCTGGCGGAGAGCCACTCATTTCGCCAGTTCTTGATTCGTCACTTGCAGCTATTCATGCGGTCAGACTCCCTTCACACATTACCACAAGCGGAGTCGGTCTTGAAAAAAAGGCGGCTCAATTGGCCACAATGGGAGTGACTCACATTCACCTCTCATTGGAGTCGCTCGAAGGTAAGACGCGTTACTCCGAAACAGGCGAATCCGACATCGCCACAATTCTCGCTGCGATAGCTGGCTGTAAGGCAAACGGACTACGAGTCGAATTAAACTATTTAGTCCTGCGTAACAAGAACTGGAGTAAAGGACACATGAGTCGCTTGATGGAGTTTGCCACAGCAAATAGTGTCGATATTACGCTGTTAGATCTTTTGTACAGTTGGAATTCAGATCTAGAGCATTTTCACGTACCTGCTGAGGAAATTCGTGATTTTCTTGCAACAGAGTTTGGCCTCAGAGAGCAAGTCGTTATACGAGATGGGACAGTTCAGACGGAGTTCTCTTGCGATGGCATCCGTATTCGATTGAGGGATTTTCGAGCTCGCCCGGAAAGCAGCCTTTGTGCACAATGCGCGACCGACTCAAAACATCTCGGACTCACACCACCGCAGATTAGTACAGCAGGTACATTAGCATTTTGTAGTCACAGACGTATTTATATAGGGGAGTCTGCTCAGGAAGCGGCTATTGCATACACCGAGGTGACACACCGTATCGCACAGACAAAAACACTTCTGTGGAAACGGAATTGATGTCTTCAAGAACTGGCTTAAGCAATGAAATGCGAGATCAATGGATACATCCTTAGATTTGATTCGTGGTAACATTCGAGGCTGTCTGGAAGCAAGTCACCGCTTACTGTTGGACAAGCTTTTGCGACATGGCGACCAAGTTGGCTGGCGCCAGTTTTTGCGGGAGTCCAATAGAATCGGCACGTACGGTACAGCCTGCGGCCTCATTGCTTACTCATCAGTAGCACCGTATGACGTTGACACCATCGAATGCGTCGCAAAGTGTTTGGCTCAGATGCAACGCCCCGACGGCTCATGGCAGTCCCTTACTATCGCTGAGAATGTGGGACTTACAACTGCAACCTGCTATTCGCTTTTAGCATTACTCAAAGCAAGTGCATCGGGCAAATATACAAGTGAAATACAAGCTGGTGTGAAGTGGCTTGCGTCCCGAATAAATGATGATGGTTCTGTCGGGAATACTGAAACCGATCATGAGCCATTCACAATATGCGGTTCGCTAACGATTCGAGCTCTCTCAGCGGTTAACGATGAAGGTCAACGCGTGCACTTGGAGCGCGCCGCTGGTTGGCTGCTTAAGTCGCAAAATGAAGATGGAGGTTTTGGGCCAACGCTTGGCTCGAATAGCACATTACATCACACCTCCGAAGCCATTCTTGCGATCGGATGTATATCGGGTGATAAAACTTATGAGGCAAGCAAACAGGCTGGCGCATTCTTGCTTAAGAATCATCGTCTGGGGGAAAATCGTCATCAAGATATAGCGTACATTACGGCAGGTAACCGTCAAGCGATGCTACCACACACGTATCAGACCGATGGATTACTCCTTCAGGCTCACTTACGACTTAATGCACAAGGCATTGCTTCTCGGTGTCAAGATATTGCGTTGTGGATTATTCAGCTTCAGAAGGATGGATACTGGGAGCATGATCTCCATGTAAATCGTGCTCCTTCTTGGTCCGTGATGGAGTGCACGTTGGGTCTTTGCGGATATCTAGCAACGTTGGGCAATGAAGGGCAAGCGGCAACTGGACGTCTCCCGAGTGAAGCTAAAGTACCTAGGCGTCATGACATCTTGGTAGTTGCAACGGAATGGCGATCAAGGCACGGTGGACTATCAACCTTCAATCGAGAAATCTGCAAGACGTTCGTCAGAGCTGGACACACGGTAGCGTGCCTGGTACCCTACGCGGAGAGTTTGGAATATGAGGACGCTAAGGCGGCAAATGTGACACTTTGTACGCCCCCGGAAAAATCTCAATTATGGAATGCAGTTCTTTATCGGCGTCCGTCGTTGCCCGCAGGTTTTTCGCCTACGTTAGTCGTTGGGCACGGACGCATCACCGGACAGTTCGCCCGCGCTCAAGTTGAGGACAATTTTCCGCAGGCGCAGCGAGTACATTTCCTACATATGATACCGGACGAGATTGAGTGGTATAAAGAAAACGCCGATGCAGCTCAGATCGCCGAGGGCCGAGTCCGGGAGGAAAAATCACTGTGCATAAATGCGATTCCGGTCGGAGTCGGCCCTCGCATTACTCGCGAGTTTGCAACTCATCTCCACAGTTTAAAAATCGAAGTACAGCAATTCGATCCCGGCCTGAATCCAGCCTCTGGAAACGACGATGTTCCGTCAGGAATACGTTGCCTTGTTCTTGGGCGAGCAGAAGACCTGCATCTTAAAGGTCTCGATATCGCAGCAAGGGCAGTCTCTTTGCTGCCGCATCCGATGCCAAATCCATTCAGTTCAGCACCTATACTCTATATTCGGGGAGCTCAGCCCAGCAGGGGTGCAGAACTGCAAAGGAAGCTGCAAGAGTATGCAGCAAAGTCGATCGATGTTCGTGTATTAGAGTACTCCAGCAATGAAGGCGATATCGCTGACGATATCCAAAGTGCAAGTGTTGTCATGATGCCCTCCCGCGCTGAAGGCTTCGGTCTTGTAGCTATAGAAGCAATCGGGGCAGGTCGCCCCGTACTCGTCAGTGAACGGAGTGGCTTCGCTGAATTGTTAAGTACGGTCTGCCCTACCTACGTTCATCATTGTGTAGTTGCGACTTCCGGCAATTTGGACAATGACGGAATCGTATGGAGCAATGCCTTGGAACGCGTGCTTCGAGATCGGAAAGCATCATTCCAAATAGCAAGGGAACTCCGAGACAAACTTAGCACTGCCTTGTCGTGGGACATGTCCGCCGCTCAACTGCTCACCAAGACGAAACCACTGTGATTTGTCAATTCAGTGGTGGTGGTTGTCATTGGCCCTGGCAATTGACTTATTTGCCATGCATAGCGTCTCTCCCATTAAGAATTGTGCCATGAGGCAACAGGCCATTCTGTCTATACCGTTCCAGCTCACTATGGGTGACAACCCATTCGAGCGAGCTACCTCGCCCAGAATATTTCTTCTTGGCCTGTAACCGCCCAAGGCGACACCACTCCCTCACGGTATACTCCGACTTCTGAACAGCCTGAGCAACCTCTGCTGTGGAATAGTGACTTTTCACAACTTGTTGATTGACCAAAGCCTTGAGAAGGCTCTCGATCTTATCTAGTCTTTGTTCAAGCAATGCATCCATGTTGATTCTCAACCCTAACATTAGCATCGATCCACAGTTCGTATCGATCATGAAGGTCTTCACGTGAAGAGCATCAAGCGATGACATATCATGTCAAACAGCATGATTCTTTTCATGGGGAGAAAACTGTGAAATAGAAGATTTCGATACTGATATGTCTCGACGCAATTAACGCGAATGTCTTCTGCCATGTGACAGTACTGAGGTTAGGTAACCCAAGAACCCACTTCCGTTTCATCACGAAATAAATCAGTTTGCCAACCCTCTTGGCTAGACAATACAGGCTCAACACTGGCGCAATGGCCTGTCTTTTGCATCCAGCGATTATGCGCATTCCTCCATCGATTTAACAACTCTGCTTGCGTGGGGATTTCCTGAAAGCCCACAGCATCAGCAGTAGTACGGATCTTGTTGTATGCATAGATCGCCATTTCTTGATCGAGAAAGTAGGGGCCAGCTTGATCAATCCATCCTTCGATAATCCGGGCTGCTCGCAGCGGGGCAAAGGGCTGGTTGTGACAAAGTCGCAGATGTGTCTCCAGGTGCTCCCACGCTGCCGAGGTAAAGCCAACACAAAACTGTCGTGGCGATTGCGGTTGAAAGTGAATCTGGTAGCCCAGCCAATCCAAATGAGAGAGCACACGTAAATTCATCTTGGCTAGTTCTGGGCCGTTCTTCAGCCGCATGTTGGTACCAGACAACCGTTCTACTAAGAATGCATAGGCTTCATCCGCTTCCTGTTGATTCCTACAGAGGAAAAGAATGTCATCCGCATAGCGGATCAAAACAATATGAGGAAACCGTTCTGCCCAATGCTTGTCTAAATGATGATGTAGATACAAATTCAACAATAGGGGTGACAACGGTCCTCCCTGTGGCAATCCGTGCGTATTACCGTCTGTCCATAGGCACCGTCCGATCAAGTCAACAAGTTTCGGATTGGGTAGGTAGCACCTAACCACACCGAGCAATCGATCTCGGGGGACCGAAGGAAAGGCTTTTTGGATGTCTTCCGCCACCCAGATCGTTCTTTGCTCGTGTTGTGTAATGTTGAGAGCTTGACACAAGGCATCTTCACGGCTCAGACCTGGACGGAAACCATATGAGCACCGTAAGAACACGTTCTCCAGATGTGGTTGAATCTTCAGTTGAATAGCTTTCGCGGCCAGTCGGTTTTCGACGTTTGGTACCTCCAGTGTTCGAAACCCACGCCCTTGCCCTTTGCTGATTCGAACTCGCCTACCTGGGACTGGGGTATAGCGACCTTCACGAATAGTAACGGATAGTTCACGCAGTAGGTTACTGAGGTTGGGTTCCTGAATATCCTCGAAAGTGATGTTGTTGGGACCGGGGCTGTAGCCACCGAAAGTTGATAGCCTCCACCAGGCAACTCGAAGGGTTTGATAGTCTGCAATTCGGTTGTGGAGGTCTGCAACAAGCTGGGCACGGGTCTGTGAAGAGTGCATCAGAGCTCGTCTGACATCCTCATTGTATTTGGTGATGTATTCTTCAAAGCTACCCTGGCGTGACTTGTGTGAAGCACGAGATGTCTGACGACATCGGGCAAGCCTATGTCGAAGGGCAAACGAATAAGACATTGTTATCTCCAGAAGAAACAGGGGTCCAAAGACCCCTGTAATGACAATCCATAACTCGTGAAATAGCAAAGATTTGCGAAAGGCTCTCGGTGCGGAGCGCCGAACAATGCTATATAGAGATCTATAGTCCAGACCCTCGATAGCTAATCCCCTCGACACGGGAATTTATGGCCTCTATCTGTTGTCTGGTCTCTGGTCAAGCAGTTGCTCAGAGTTCAATGGTCCGGCTTCTGAAATCAGATTTCTCTGATGTAAAAGCGGGTGATCCATTTCACAAGCCTAACCTGCCTGTGATAGGTGGGTCGGGGATCAGGTGACCCTGACAAGACTTGTTCGCAAGTCTTTGATCCCTGTTAACTTGGGTGGGCCTCGGCAGCGTTGCTGTAGTACCATGAAAACATCCTTTTCATTAATCAACATCATGTGATGCTGATAGTGGATCAAACACGTGATAGCCCTGCTTATGGTGGTGAAGCTTTCGCTCTTGCGTCTGACGCTCCAGTTCAACAGGGATTTGGTCAAAAAGATCAATAACAACAATGGGGCTCTCTGCTCTGGTCTCCCTGGCTGCCTTTAGCCAGGGCCTCGGCACGGAATCCACACCACCGACAGCCTGGATGATGATGTCAGCATTTAGGCCATGGTGGGCGGCATAGGAAATGGTGACAATGTTGTCATTCTGGCTTGGCAGTACAGGGCTTGAGACTCCTTTGGCCAGAATACCCCATCCTGGCAGTCGACACTGCAGTTCCTGGGCATGAACTAGGTTCTCCACCAGGATAATTACCCTTTTGAAAGGCCGACTGAGGTATTGGATTACCTCGGGGTAAATGCCATAACGCTCTAGCTTCCAGATTTGGCCTTGAGCTATGGCAGAAGCCAAAGACGCAACCCGGTCATTCCTGACGCCTGAAGACCAGATTCGTCTGCCTTTCCTTTCCAAAGCATTAGTATGGTGTAATTTGTCCTGCCGTGGTGCCAGCGCGAAAGCCACCATTACTTGCCGTAGCCATCGAGCAGTCCGGTATCGCTTCGGACCGAAAATGGCCTCACGGTACATTTCTGGATATGGCCGTTGTTTGATATCAGACTGGAAGCCAATGAGACGGTCCAACGTACAGTGATCCATTAGACTGTGAAATAGCTCTTCCCCACGCTTATTGAGCAAATCATCGACATCCAGCACCACCAAGATCATGGGCATGGAAATCAGGCTTAGTGTCTTTTTCGTCGGTGGTCCGACGGTGATTCTGGCGCCGCTATCACTATTCACGTCACCACCACGACGTACGGGCTGTCCAAACTTCTTTATGAGATGTTCACTAACCTTTTTGCTTTGTCGCTTTGTCTTGGCTAATACAACGATCTCGGCGTGAGGAAACAATTGGCAGATCAGGTCGAGGCTATCCAGAGTCTCACTTTCCGATCTCACGCTGAGGCGAACCAGCCGGTTTCGTCTGAATACCTGAACGCTATGCTCTTGCAGAATGGATAGGCGTTGAACTTCAGCTCGATCAGCAATGTTGGTGGCAGCAATTCTACGATGATTAGCAAAGTCCAGGGTGATTCCTTCTTCAGCGAGGAGCCTTTTGATCCGTGGCAAGAAGCCCTCACATGTTTTTAAGTCATGGTCGGATATTCGCTCTGCAATGGTCACCTGCCTCTGTTCGGAACACCATTGACCGTTTTCATCAGAGGTAACGTATTTGATTGAGAAAGTGGTAGCACGAGTAACCAGGTCAATAACGAACGCACAGCCTGTGACCAAAATGTAATGGCTGTGCAAATAGCTGATCGAGCAGGAATGCCGGGCGGACGATGTCATGTACGTCTCCGATCGCTTGTCTCAAGGAGATTGGTGAGTTTGACAAAACTCCTGTTATCCCTCGTCGACATGACTACGGGGCGGTAAGGTTTTTCCCGGGCACCGGCAGCGGCGGCGCCGCCGCCCGTTAAGGCGTTAGAAATGGAGCCATTATTCATCGCGGCTTCCCAATAGATCACAAGACTTATCAATCTCATGCATTCCTCCGATCTTGTTGTCACAAAAGGACTTTGTTCTATCCCAAGAATTGGACAGATTCATTGCCAATATCGCTGGCTGACATTAGAAGTTGGCAGGTTTGAACCCTCACCGCCATCTCCATCCCGTCTCATTTCTGTTCCCCATTCCTATGTCGACACTGCCAACACAGAGGACGGCGTGTTTCACGAGACTGGTGGTAAGAAACCTCAAATGTCGGATAGCCTAAGCGTTGGTATTGGTTGAGACGCATCATGGACGTGTGTTCTGCCCATAAGGGTCCTTCATCGAAAAGATCAATCAAGAGAGCTGGTGTTGGCATCCCAGCATCCTTGATAAGGTTCTCCCACACGAATCCAAATGTCTCCACTCCCCCGCGAGCCCAGAGGTAAATGCTGGCAGGGGTTATACTCTTCAGGGAGTAAGGGGGGATCACGATGCTATGTGGGCCATACTTACCAACATCTGCATATGATCTGATGGGCCAGCCTGGTAGAAATGCTTTCTTCAATATCCTGGCGTGCTCATTCCTGTCAACAAGGATGGCGACGCGGCTGTCACTGCTTTGGTAAGTCAGAAGATGATGCGCCCATGGCAATCTTTCGATCGGATTGGCATCTCTTCCAATGGCAGTCATGGCAAGGTCGGCAATTCGCTGATTACGCGAGCGATTGTTCACTAATGGGTTGCGATGGCTGGAAGAGCCACTTAGGGCTTTGCGCACATGTGTAAGCTCGGCATGAACCATCATGATCTGGAGTGGAGGCAAGCGATTCTTCCAGCAAACAATCGATTCCGTTCTGGGACATCTGTTAATCGCAACCGGTGGCATATTGATTTCGCCATGTGGCGAAACCTCAGGTAATGCAGACATGTATCCTCCTAGCAGAAATGGAGATATTTGATTAAGGAATTAGGCTGACTGAAAAGCTACCTGATGCCCAGTTCGTCGACTTGCCTATCGACCATTTGATTCTTCCTGGCCGTCGGCACAGTCTGATCGCTGATAACTGCGCCGTTGCTAAGATGAGCAACGAAGCGTGCGATCGCTTCAGTTGATACAAATCGACGGCCGCCAATGAGCGCCGATTCCAATCGCACGCCTCGGATTCCATATCGAATCCACCTAGCGAGGGTACCCACATGCGGTTTGCCTGGTACAGTCTGGGCTGCCGCATTTAGCGTTAGCATTGATTCACGGCTGGTATCGATCATGAACGTCTCCTTGTATAAGTCATCAAGTAAAGACAAATCATGACAACTTCAGCGATTCATTTCATGGGGAGAAAACTGTGAAATAGAAATTATTGCACACTGACCCGACTGACTGGATCGCCAGGCAGCTGCACGAGAAATGGAGTTACATCGCATCGACGCCAACACGTCGATCAAAGCATGCAGACCGGTGTTACAGAAACAGCAAGCTGGACGGTTTGTGAGCATGCATATTCAAGGAATACTGAGAACACAGACTCGAGTCTAATCTGCAACAATTGACTCAGACTGAAGAAGGTACATTTGAAAAAGGAAACTCAATGATCGTAAACCACTGCTGCAACATGGCAAAGCTGTCATCTCGATGGGGATATATCCCAACTAATCTTCGATGTAGTGTCGTATACTTTCAGTTTAACAGGTTTAATACGCTTATTGATATCATGTATGCACTGATAAGTACTGCCTTGATCGAAGTCACCAATGATATCGTCCTTTATCGGATTATCAATTGATGCTACCCAGTTTAGTTTCTGAAACTTTTCAAGTAAAAGCGCTTCTTGCGAACGGAGTTTTGTAAAACGATAGAGCTCTCTGCCTGCGAAGGTTATGATGCCAGTGTCTGGATTGTAGAATGGCTTCATAAAGATGATGTCTTTCTTCGTCCACTTTCGACGTTCTAGATGGCTGGTGATATGCTTTTCCAGCTGATCAAGAGTGAACCTCAGATCAGGGATTGCATCTGGTAAACTCCAATTACGTTGGATTATTTCCTCGAGCATTTCGTGAGTTCGCCCTTTCTCTTTTGTTAGCATCGATTGTGCTAACAAGACTTGAGGACGCATATCACATGGCCAGCTCTTCGCGCTTGGTGCCAAACTGACGAATGACGTAGGCCTTGGTCGCTGACGCTTTTGTTCATGCTGTGATTGGGATGTTGCTTTGTCATATAGGTCTAGAAAACTCGAAACGGTCCGTATTCGATTCTGATCAGACTTCGGCAACTTTCCTAAAGCGTTCACTAGACCTTCCAATGACAGCGATGTCGGTGGTGTAGCCTTGTAGCCTTCATTCACTTCCCAAGGCACTCTCCAGCCTTGCATTTGAATATCGATGGAACTTAAGGCTGCACCGAGTTGATACCAAGATCTGTGCTGAGCACCTCCAAGAAAGTCAATTCGGTCCAATCCAGCCACATACATGTCTTGCAATTCAACCATCCTTTGTAGTACTGGTGACAACTCCTCATAAAGGTTCTTATGGAACAAGTCGATCTGTCTTTTCGATATGGATTCAGCTGAAGTAACCGCAAGATTATGCTTGATGCAAATATTCTTCACATCATACCAACTCATTTTCAATTCGCGTCTCCAAGTCTCTATTTTTAATTCAGTCTTTGCACGAAATAATTTCCAACGTGAACTAACTATTGCCAACCTCCGTAGTTGATTCAATGCGTATTGATACTGCTCTTTCAAATTGGAATCGGGATAGTCCTTAAGCTGAATCGTCCAAAGTGGGGACTGTACTTGGATTCTTCCATACAAGAACAATGCATACTGAGGTGAGAATGAATTGCTGTTCGGCTTCTTTGAAGTTTCTGAAACACTCATGTGATAACCAATGTCGAGGTACCCGCTTGTGGAGTTTGCTAATCACGATAATCAAGTTTGCAACGCTACGTGAACCAGATCCAATTAGCTTGATCGCCTCAAATCTTCATCACTAAGTTCAGGCTCGCGATAGTTGGCGATGGATAAATTCGTGAGCTTATTTACGAATCGCTGTAATGCCTCCTGCGTCGTGAAACGTCGCCCGCCCACCAATAGTGTCTCCAGATACACACCACCACAACCAGACCTTATCCACCTGTACAGTGTGGACAGATGAGGTTTGCCTGGCAATGCGAGGGAGGCTTGCCGGATAGGGATGGGTGATTCTGTATTCAGTTTTATCATCTAAGACCCTCCTGTAACTTACAACGGCTTTCTGAGAAGGATGGTATGTCAGAGTTTGAGGCAATTCAATAGCGAACCTGCAAGTCTAGCATGCCACACTTCGCTGTAAGAAGAGATGAGAAGGATTGCTAGGGATTGCGTGACGTAAGACGCACAGCGTTATGATGCCGCCGAGGAAAAGAATCGAATCCATAGTTACAGTAATCCTAGGGTTTCTACATCGCTCTTTAGAAGTCCGCCAAGAAATGCTAAAAGCGAAATTCAACTAACCTGTAACACAAAACGGACGAGTTTTTTCTATGTCGTGGGAGACCCGCAGAGGCAGAGGCCAGTATTACACACGCAGCAGGCGTGTGAACGGCCGCGTTACACGTGAATATTGCGGCTCAGGCGTAAGGGCCCTCTTGATGGCGATGGAGGATGAAATGCGTCGGCAGGAACTCCTTGCACAAAAGCAGCGGATAGCGAGTTATCGCTTGTATTTTTCTCGGCTTGAAGAGCAGCACAAATTATTGGATAAATGCCTTGGGGAAATCACCTCTCGGTTTTTCCTTCGTGCTGGTTATCATCCACATGGACGTTCTTGGCGGCGGCTGCGCAAGAAACAGGAACATACTTCGATGCAAACAAAAGAACAAACGGCTCACGACAATGATGCAGATATCCTTGCAAGCGATGAATTAATCACCAGGGCCCGGAAAGGCGATATGACCTGCCTCAAGGAACTGGACAAGCGTTTCGATGATAATCCTGAGTTGTGGAAACACTACAGTGATTTGTTCAACATTGTGCTTGAACATTCCTTGGACAAAACTGCTGGCAGTAATTTGTTAACTAAGGAAGCACTAAAGCGAAAGGTTAAAGCATGGTTGCTGGAATGGGCCGGCGGCGGTAGCTCGTTAGAAATGGCATCGGCTGAACGCTTGGCTCTCATGAACATGGAGACCTACATTGCTGATCTTTTCGTAATTGAGGCCAGACATAAGCAGGGCAATAACTACGTGTTGCTGCAGCACTTGGAGAAACTTCATAGTATTGCGCAGCAACGTTTATCGAATGCGATGATCAAGCATACTCAGCTGTGTCAAATGGTGAGCAGACTTCGACTTGTGAACAGTGCTCAACAAAAATCCATTGCACAGAAGCCAAGTAAGAAAGTACGGTCCATCGCAAAGAAGGCGACAAAGCGGCTCGTGGACCAAATTAGAAATCCATACCCTCACCAGGCCCAAGAACAGCAGGACTTAGATCAACAACTAGCGATACTCAAGGACCGCCTCACAAGCTTGATTCCCAACAATTGAGACTACCGCTTTTTCTACTTATGACCAAACTAAGCTAATTCGTACAAGCGCCAATCGGGAGCACTATTGTCTGTTTCTAACCTTAACTACGAGATCTAGCTCTAGTAAGCGCTAAAAAAAACACACAACACGAGGCAGCCTCTACAGCTGCCTCCCAAAACCACCCCGTTCAAAAGAACGGGGTGGCGATGTGTGCTTCGCTAGTGTTTTTTCCTCCCTTCAGCCCGGAATGCCCCAGTGTGTACTGCAATAGCTAGCAGAATTCCAGATGTGACCCAAAAGACTGTAGCTGAGGTTGTGACCAAGCCTGCAATCGCTCCGAGTGCCAAGATGATATAAAGCGAGACGCCGTTGAGTTTTTGCCGTGCTGGCATTGTTTCCTCCTTGGATGTAAATGAGTGAAACGATCAATCGAGTTCGTGAATACGACTTCACAAACACGAACAGGTGTTGAGTGGAAGGAGTGATTAACGACTACAAACCAGTTTGAAATGCTGGATAACCCACGATTAACAAACCAAATTCAAATCGTCCGGCGGCGCCGCCGGAGAGAACTGGCATGTTCTCACGCTTCAGAAACTAAAGGCAAGGCAAGCCGATGTTGAACCCGATGGCCAATCTTGTTTGAAGAGAAACACCACTGGCATGTATCGCAGGTAATCCGTTGTGTCCTGACGATCCCATCTTGCTCTGGGCAGACGTGAGCTCCGTTGGAGTTCACAATTCGCTGTTTCCGCAGCCGATAATCCCTGAAGACCAGATGTACTGTAGCTGGTGGGATATCGTTAGCATCAACCTGGAGCCAGGCGAGCCGAATCCTAGGGGGTACATCTGCAGGCAGCCCTGTTTCTGCATCACAGGAAAACCAAGACGAACAGTTCTGTAGGCCTGCCATTTGCTCCAAGACTAAGCGTATCGACGGATCTCGCCATGATCGCGAATAGTAGAAAAATCGAACGCGAGGCGATCGTTGAATGATGCGGAGCCATTTATGGGCATACTCAGCCGATCCGAAGTCGCCCCCGCAATGAATACGGACAACTCGAATCCGATTAGCGCGAAGAAAGTGATAAACTCTCTTCGTGAAATCTTTCCGTTGTGTCAGAAGCAAGTTACGCTGATACGCCTTGTGCACTTTGGGTCTGAGCATCTCCAATCGTTTGGAGTAGCAATGGCGAGAACAAATAGCCGTCCGCCCAGGGCAAACTGCATCGGTTCCAGATGGCAGCGTAAAGCCCCAGATCAGCCGCTTTCCCAACTTCTTGTTCCCTTTTGTGAGCACTTCGGTCCTCCTATGCAAAAAGAAAACCCTGCATGATCGGCTGGATCAGGCAGGGGCTTGATGTGTCAAAACTCAGGTGAGTGAGTCGTTAGTTGGTTTCTCCTGGAGCGACAAGTTCGCAGCTCAGGAGGTTTAAGGTTTGATCAAGCACGACTGGTATACGACGTAACCATCGTGTAAATTGAGCTACCATCAGTCCAGCAGCAACCGAGGCTGAATAGATGGTGCTACGGTATGTACAAGAACCAGTATGAGCTTCCTGCTCCGGAAAGAGTGTGGCAAGATATAGACTTGGTTCCATCCGATCATCGATGGCCAGCACACGGATGATTTCTGCATACATGCGTCCATCAACGAAGAGTGCTACCTGACTATACAGCGAGTCCCAAAGCATCTTGCGAGTGCTTATGCTGTCGACGCAAGCAAACACTACCAGCTTAGTTTCTGCATCGTGCATTTGCGCCTCACTTCGTCGAAAGCGCTCTGACACGGTGGTGATCTCCATGCCAGGGAGAATCTGCTGACAGACCTTGGCGGTGGCATGGACTTTTGGCTGTCCAAGATCTGCCGGCCAATAACCTTGTACGGCTAGGTTCTCGACTGCCACGTAGTCATGGTCATAGAGCGTCATGCGACTGACTCCAATACTGGCAAGCTGGAGTGCGACCTGTCGGCCAATTGCTCCCACTCCAATGACCAACGCGTGAATACTGGACAGCTTGTCAGCAGGAATCAAACCACGCTGCCGGATATCTCGATCAGGGAACGGGGTGTTCATGGATGGTTTCTCCTAAAGAAGCCCAGAAGGATTCATCACCATACCAATCATCCAGCTCCTGCAGCTGGCTTGTGTCGGTGATGAGTTCTGGTCGTTTGAAAGATCTCGGTCGTAAGTAGTTCGGAAGCACTTGCGGCAAAACGTTCTGCTCGTACTCCTGGTGCCAAGCATCACGATGGTCTGCAAGAGAGTTCTCTGACAGCTCCTGGGGCCAGGATTCCCAGTCGACACGCCAGCGCAGGCGACAGCGAGCACCAGGCCCATTGTTAACCTGCAGCCGAGCATAGCTATGCCCTTCGCGGCTCAGGATGGCCATGACGGCCCAGTCGGTACTGCCAAAGACACGCCGAAACGTCTCTTCATCGGTACCACTAGGTAAGGCGGAAGCACCAGGGTGTGTATGAACCCAAAGTCTCGCGAATTGGGCCGGCTTCATTCCTTGATCCACACAGTGGTCGAAGTAATCGGCGACCGCCTTGTCGTCGAAGTTCACGCTGGCCATCGTGGTTTCTTGTTGCACTGTCACCATATCGGTGACGTAGAGCGGATGCTCTGGTGCAGAAATAGCAAAGGCCCCAACTTCGGTGGGGCCTACATGACACAGGTACTGGAGTTTAAGCCAGGCTAGCGGGGAAAAGATCAGGCTTCGTCGTTTAGGACGCTGCCGTCTCTGCAGCTTCATGAATAGTCTCCTCAGAGGGTTCAGGGATTTCCACATGACAATCGGGACAGAGGCCAGTCTCAACATGGAGATTGCTCGGGCCAACAGTATCTTGGCAACCAGGACAAATCTCCCGGCAGCTTCGGCAGATCTCTTGATCCGAAATGGACGATGTCTCAGAGCAGGTACCGCAGCAACGCTCGTTGCAGACTGAACATTCTCCCAGGCAGCTCAAGCAACGGCTGTCACTACAGCTGGAGCAACTCGAGATGCAGTTTTGACAGTAGTCGTGATCGCAGCCGGCACAATAGCTGCGGTCGTCTGGATTGGTTACATCGCCACAGTCATAGCAAGGTATGCCCAGCCATTCCTCCAAGCGTACATAAGCACTCTTGGCGTTGTAATTGGTTAGGACCGCATGGACGATTAGAAAGCCTTCCGCCAAGCGTCCCTCCTCGAAAGCCTTGTGTAAGGCACTGAGAGCATCTCCTGCACAGAGTTCACCTTCACGTACATGAGGATGGGAAATCTCATCGCTCATTTCAGCCGTGTTGGGCTCTTCAGCTACAACCTTCAAGCAAGCCAGGATTGGGTCCTGAGCCCATTGCTTCCAGTCCAGCCGTAAGCTGAAATGCCCCAACTCCACATCACCCAGGATAATAGGCTCGGTTTCAACAATGAGTTGCGATTCCTCCCAGCTGACTCGGACGTCAGCAAACTCTTGTTCAAGTTGCACCAAGTCCTGATAAAAGTCTCGCAGTGCAAAGGATCGACGAACAGTATGGTTAGATGACTCTTGGTCTTGCAACGTGATGCGAAGGCTTCTGGCGTGGAACTGAGTTTTCTCCTCAAGTGACGGCTCAATCAGTTGTAGTCCACGCGATCGAGCCAGACTTAAGAGATCTTCAGAATGACGCAGTCGTTTCAGGTACGTAGCAATTACTGTGCTGATGGGTACCACCGATTGAAGCTGGCGTTCTTGACCGAGTTGCCAGTACTTCTGTAACTGTAGGGCAACTCGCAACCTTTCGTGATGGGTCATGACTGAGCTCCGAGTGAAAGTGTGTAGAAACGAAAATGGCCTGCAAGTGATCTCTGCAGGCCAAGGTGTTGGAAGCTGAACGGTTAGGCAGCCAGACTGGCGCCGTGGATCTTCGTGGGGGAGATGGAGATTCGATCCTGCTCTTGCAGGACCTGGTCGGCACTGACTGGCAAGCGATTGACTCGAATGAGATAGTCCTGGGCCTTACGATTCGGCATACGTTCTTGAAAGAACTGCTGGACAGTCTGACCATCAGGGATCTCAATCGTATCCGCAAATCCGCCGCCGTCGTTGTTCACAAAATAGACCTTCATGAGATGCTCCAAGAGAGTGTTGGGAATTGCAAAACGTTGGATACAAAGCGCAGCCTTGACGGTGGCCCTCGAGTGAAGGACATGGCAAGCTCCTGAAATGCCAGGGAAATGGGATCGCGCGAATAACGCACAACGACACTTGAAAAAGGATTAGCCTGAGGGCTAATCCTTCAGGGAATGATGACTGAAAAAACGACTTGTTTAAGCTCGGGAAGAATGACAAACATTGCTACAGGGAGGTGCTGATTGTGTTTCCTAGCGTCTCATAGTCAATCGTGACATTTTAAGTGCGTGATCCGAGCATAGAAGTTGTAATGTCTTCATGGAAATTTCACTGCGAGTGCAGAGTTCAGATGCTATTTGGTTGGGGAGTAAGTTGACATTGAGTGCAGAGAATCAAAAGGAAACTCTTCTCAAATGGTTGCTATCACACAGCGTTTCAAAATGTCTTTCCAATCTTCTGGCAATTGGCTCGGATTTTACGAGCAGTCCAACTTCGATATTCCTCTTTTGGGCAGCAACTGTGAAATTCGCTGAAGACACAAATAGCTTATGATGATCGACAACTATGCATTTAGCGTGAAGTGATGATCGTGCGGTAGAGTAGTCATCTAGCGACCGAGGATCGTAGTAGACTTCTGGCAGTGGTCTTCCTTGAGGCCATTGGTTTGTACGAAAGTTCAGAGCAAAGTGCTTTAGGATTGAATCGGGATTTCCTTCAAGATCGTTCCCTCCGCGTGCATCAAGGAATAGACGCACTTGAAGGCTTGGAAGTAAATGCATCCGATCTGCTAGTGTTTGAAAGACCTGTTGCCCTTGGTAAACTGCATACCCAACAACCATTACTGCTTGAGTTGCGTTGGTAAAGAGGTCGCGCACCACTACGCTTGTGTCTCTTGAGTTTATACCTACTGTGTCTGGACCCGTAGTCACCAGATCGACAAGTTCTTCGATATCGCATCTTCTAAACCGTTCTGCTTTGACCATTTCAAGTAGCGATATCACCTGTGGCGAAGTAAATCCCAATGCTGCTAGTTCATTCAAGAATGAGTGCCAACCACTCTTGTGACATCCATCAAATAATTTAGACATGCCCCAAGAGTTTATTGGAAGCGTTATTCGCTGAGACTGAAGTGCATTGATGACATCTTGTATTTCATCTAGTGAAGCGTTCGATGGAATGACGTTCATCGTTATCTCACCGTAAAAAACTCTGCACTTCGATTCTCCAGCGTAGGAACTACTAATGAGCGATCTAAATAGTCGTTCCTTTGCTCACATGATGTTTCTGCGATGAGCAGACAGCCATGACAAGCTGCTCCATGAAGGAATCGATGTTCATGCTTGTTGTCTGGATGATGTTCAGAGCAAACTGGATCATTTGAACAAAGTTCGCCAAGCTCCAATGCTTTCCTAAAGTGAACATCAATTTGACGCCCGGTTTCAACTAACCCTCCAAGCGTTCCTTCCGCATCGGTGGTTGAGGTATAGAGTAAAATGCCATAGCCAACACTAGGAATGGTGTAAACTCGTTCGCGGATCGAGCTTGCTGGATAGCCACACTCCAGCGATAGAGTCGTAATGAGAAGGTGAGCAAATGAATGGAATAAGATAAACGCTGATCCGGGGTAGACTTTCTTGCTATGGTAATGTTCATTCTTCCAGCAATTGAAGCCTTCCTCCAGCTCCTTTCCACGTTTCTGAACTGATTTCTTTTTCAGCCACTCTTCCACATCGATTTTCTTGAACTGTATGAAGATCCCTTCGCCTCGATTCTCGAGACAAGGTAACCAGCTTAATTCGCGCGCAATGAGGGCCCGGGAAGTCACCATGCTCAAATCACCATTGATATCAGGTGTTGTTGGCTCAAACCTGGAAAACCCGACCTGTGCCACCACTTCACGCAAACGGTGCACCAAAACGATTCTCTGAACCTTTTCCATCCAGGGCTTCTTCCAAATCGATTCAGGCAGTGAACGTGCAAAGAAGGTTCCGTCGAGAATGTCGTTGCCAATTTCTTCTTTTGCTGCAATCAATGTCTCTAGCTCAGCCTGCTTCACACTCTTTGACTCTTTCAGAAAATCGTTACGACGGGACTGAATCTCGTTCATGATTTCGACATCACTGAAATCAGTTAATGCTACCTTCACCTTCTGCTTGCGACGTTCATACTGCAGTTCAGTCACATCTTGTACAACTTCGATCATATCCCATACCGTATCAACAGCGGCTTTGATTTTTTCGTCGCGATCGGGGAGAGAAATGACACTTAGGGATTCTGGAAAGTATGCGTGACTTGCATTTCTAATCAGCAAACGATAGGGCTCGCCACAAACTTCTCTTTCCGTTGGCCCGAGCCAAAGTTTTCGACCTTCGCATAGGCCCAAAGCCTGGAAACGCATTTCCGAAGCATCAAACATACTTCTTTGAGCCGAGCAATCGCAGCGAATCCAGATCTCGGAAAGATCGCCGCTGGTTCCACGTTCTTCGATCCACAATTGACGTTTACAATCACTCTTGCCCTGATGTACAAAGTCGAACCAGTTAATGTCAGTCACATGTCCTTTGCGACATGCTCTAACAAATCGAATGGGCACCACTGATCTCTTTTTATTATCCTGATCGATGAACTTTCCCTTCGTCAGGGATTTGCGGTGAACCAACATGCGTGATCGAGGGTTGGCATCACTATCCTTTTCGGGAGGCTGAGCGACAAACCACTCAGGGAATTGCCATGCACCAATTCCTGTGGGTGGGGCATTCAAATCCTGCTGATCTGCAGGTGGACGATACAGCTTGATAGCGGGCACATCTAACGCTTCGCAGATCTTCTCAGCTAAGCGTGGTTCCACCACTTCGTCACCCATTCCTGCCCAATGTTCAAGGCCTGCAACGAGTACTGACTGATTCGGCAAATCCAGCATCGAACCAGGGCCAAACGTGGTTACAATCTGGCTTTGCCTTAACTGCCCATTTGGCTTCTTGCTTTTTTGCCTACTCATGGGACCCCTCCTCATTTTCAATGGCATACCCATCGAGTGTCTTAAGCCACAGATTGACGCTGGGCTCTACATCGCGGAGAGAGCGATTTGCACGAAACTTCTTGTGCCGCAGTGGCAGCTTCTTTAGCTCTTGATCAAGGAAATCGTACAATAGCTGTTTAGCGCCTCCCGTTTCATAAGGATTGTACTGCAACTGGGCACCAACCTGCTGATAGTCGTGTGCAATGGCATTCCAGTCGTCGAGCAGTTTTTTTGCTCTGTCGCGTACGACCTGCTGTAGTCTTTCAGTTTCCTTTGGATCTTGATGCGAAACACGATTAACCAGGTATGCAATTATTGGATCGAGCTTTGACAGTTGAACTAGTATCTGGCTGGCACCTTTTGGATGCGTCAGTTGCGCGTTTCCATGCCGTGCCAGACCTACCAATGCTGCCGCCAACCCTCTGTCCAATGCACGAGGCGAAAAAGGAGTGACACTGGTTGGCTCAACGCTACGGTAGAAAGTCTGGTGATAATAGTAAAACCGTTCATAATGCGAGCGATCACGTGGCTTATGCACGTTGAGCATCGTCACTACTAAACCAGGCCGCTGAAAATCACGACCAACACGACTGGTCGCCTGGATATATTCGGCACTGGTTTTGGGTTGGCCAGTGACCACCATCAGCCCCAAACGAACGATATCCAACCCGACTGAGATCATGTTGGTGGCTATCGCTACATCCACATGATTATTGCTGGCAAACGATTCATTGAGCCGTGCTTTTGCTTCGGCAACTCGGTTCGTGCTTTCCCGGCTGGTCAATTCAACCACTTCGTACGCAATCCGTCTGTTGGAAAAGCTGCCTTCTTCTTCGTTAACACGTTTTCTCTTCCCATAGCCTTGCAAACTACTGCTCACTTCGTCTTCAATTACCCGCCGAGCACCACCCAGTTCACGCAAGCTGTTGAAGTAACCCAACAATGTCATGTAGGGATCGGCTGGATTGGTATCATCCTTTTTTCCATACCTCTCATAGGCTTTCTCCCCAGCAGCGAGCAACGCTAGGTAGGTGCGTAACATGACGACCTTTGGGCTTCTCCCTTGAGCCGCTATTCCCAGGTATTGGCGAGCATTACTCTTGGAGGAAGGAAGGGTTTCAGCAAAGAACGAATCCCGGCGATCGGGACCAGGGGGCGGAAAAATATCCACCATCTTGTGGTTGTAAAGTGCTCGGATTTGCTTTTCTGCCCGTCTGACGGTGGCTGTCGAAGCTATGATCTTGGGACGTACTTTTTTACCATTAATCATTCGACTGCTGAGTTCATCCAACGCACATTCATAGAGGCCGACCATCGTGCCTAACGGTCCTGAGATCAGGTGTAATTCATCCTGAATAATAAGGTCAGGAGGGTTCAACTGGCCCTGGGGCAAGGGCAGTCCAACTCCAGGGTCACAGGGCCCATAGAAACCATGCTGGTCATGACGATCAACTTTCCCAAAAAACGCACCGATTTGCCCCACCCAGGGGATGCCGGCAAACTTGTCCACGGTGGCAATCATGAAACAAGGCAATCGTCGATAAATAGGCTCATCCACTGTCAGGAGAGGCAATGCGTTATCCCGACTGAACGCACACTCCCGATTGCCACTGCAGACAACCCTCAAATCTATTGGATGATCTGGATTCGGTACCAGCTGGAATGAGTTAACGGTAAACTTCGTGCCACACCAGGGGCATTCCTCCAAGGGTATTGGCGAGCCCTTTCGTTCGTTGTTCTTGTAGGCAATGGTTTTCGCACGGGCTGAATCAGGATTGTTGTCCCCTTTTTTGCCCATCACGTTTGGCGTGGCTCCTTTTCCTACCCACAACCCAATCTCAAAAGGCCAGTCGCCCAGCTTCTGTACATCTTGCTGCCGTTCGAGTTCCAGAGCACAGATCAACGTTGCCGCTCGCCCAAGTTGATCGAGTGTCAGTAATCGCAATGTATAACGCATCAATACTGCCAAGCCGGCAGAGCTAGTCCCAGGGTTTTTCAATCGCCGATGGACCAAGGCAAAAGCAGCTAGCCCCAGATAGGCTTCAGTCTTGCCACCACCAGTCGGGAAGAAAAGCAAATCCACTACGCCACGGTCGGTATGCCCTGGTTCTGCTAGTCCTTTCAAGTTCATGAGCAGGAATGCTAACTGAAATGGCCTCCAGCGAGGATTCACTGTGCCAGGGTCTTTCTTAAGCATCACTCCCTGACGTTGCCTAGCAGCTTTAGCCATCGCTTTGTTGGAAAGGCGAAAAGCTTCCAGGCAAGCTTGATCGTTTAACAGCTCGATGCCGTCGCGGATGCGTTTTAACGCTGTCCCAATGCGCTGGAACAGTTCATCTGCGATTTCTTTGCGGTGTTTCGACAGTCCCGCAACCTGCTTCTTCTGATCTGCGATCCACGCTTCGTACTGAGTCGCCAGTGGCTCCAAGCATGCTTTCGCCGTTTTGCTATCTGGCACTGTCGCCAGAGCATCCATTGAAAGTTCCACACCTTTGATGTCCGCTGGCGCCACGCGTTCGACTTCGGCCAATGGCATCCAACATGTTCTCACCTGATAGCATTGGCCATCAGTCAGTATTGCCTGGGCTGCGACGTTATGCCCAACTGCATAATCACCATCATCCCGGTACTGCAGATCAGCCAGCCGATCATCCCAGTCCGTACTTTGCAAACTGCGCAGGTCCGGTCTTGAGACGATACCCTCTTTGATCTTTACTTCGATCTCAGCCTGGAAAGCATAGGCTTCATCACGCACTGAATCTGGTTTCAGTTTGCGACGATTCACCAGGAATACTGAGAGCGATCGTGTGCCTTTGGGCAACCCTCCCTCCACTTTCTCGATGACAATCGGTCGCACAGATATGGCTAGCTTCAGCCCCTGGCTACTTGGTACTTCCACCTCGGGTATTTCCTTGGCATCATGAGGCAGCTGGATGGTCACCGGTTGCTCACGAGGTGTACGTTGCCAGTGGCCGGAATCGCCTTTCAGTAACTGATAGTCTCCCCATCGCACTGTGACCGACAGTTCTTTCGTATCAGAGGAGACTAGCAGGCTCATGCCAATTGAAGAAGGAAAGTAGGCTTTGCGGGCTGCAACAGATTCTGGGATCGTAGCATCGTCCGTACCCTGACGATCGCTGGGCATGTCGAAGCCTTCTTCTTCGGTTGGATCGCTTCGATCTTCTTCTGCTGCATCAATGGGTGATAGGAAACCCGTCAAGTACCAGCGTGATGGCATCTGAGGCAGGATCTCTGTTTCCAGCCTCGTTCCATTCTCTGGTCCGACAAAATCCAGTTTCAGAGCATCAACTAATTCTGATCGCACTTCGACTGACGTCACGATATTTCTCTCCTGTCTTTACATGGCTTTCAGCAACCTGATCAGCTCCTGCATATCTGCAAATGCAGAACGGCGGGCCTATTCGTAATCGGCGGCTTGTCCAGCACCGACAATAGCCGCATACACTGGGCCTACTGAATCTATGCTGGCAAACTGATTTGCAGGATGCCCCAGCATTCTTGGGCCAGGCCGTTTGCCAAGTGTACTCCAAGCTTTTTCGAAAGCGACTGTAAACTGAGGTTTAGGATTTCTCCTTGTCCTTCTCTTCAGTGGCTTTCTTCAAGTCTTTCTTGTTGAAGGATGCTTCAAATCCTTCATTGCTGACTTTGAGTTCAGTGGCTTTGAGTAGGTCGATGCTCTTATGATCTTCTTCCTTGGCCTCTGTGTCTGTAAACAATTCACGACTAAATCTTTCTGTTAGGACATTTGGAATATGCTCACCCACCGATTTCTTCCATTCCAACGCAAGTTCGACTAGCCATGATGCTCGCACTATATCCACACCCATTTGCTGGAACTTAAGTTCCCTCTTCGCGAAGCTGTTGTAGTTCCCAATGCTCCAGAGAATGAATGTTGATGTTGCAGTAGCAAAACCAAACACCAAGAACAATTCACGCACTACTATGACCCAGTCAAACTTTCCTGAGTTTAATGTTGATGATTGATCCTTGATAACAAAGGCGTATGCACCATAAAGAAAAACTCCAATCAGTAGTGCGAATCCACCAAGTATCCACCATGATTTCTTTCGAGTCGTCCAACTGATGTCAAACGTTGTTGCGAGGTTCTTGAGTTCTTTTTTGAAGTCATCACCTGTCTTGATTCTCAGATCACGATTCGCCATCTCAGCGATGGCAGACTTCAACTTGGCAAGCTCTTCTTTGTCCTGTGCAACCTTCTCTTCCCATTTCGCTTTATCCGTTTCGAGTTTAGCGTGTTTCTCTTCGTAGATTGCGTCAAGCTTTGCTGTGTGTTGGAGCATCGATTCCGTGACCTTTGTGGTGGCAATCGAGACTTGCTCCTGCATCTTGTCGATCAACCCCTCTTGGCGTGCCAAGTAGTCATCCCGCTTAATGGCAAACGATTGGTCACCTTCACTGAGGTAACCAAGATAACTCTGTGTATCAACAAATTCAAATTCTTCACGAGCTTGAGCGGTTAGCTTAAGTGCCTTATCAGCATCATAACCACTGGTAAGTAGTGTCACTGTGAGGATGTCAAAGTAGCCGGGGGGTATCGTGTCCTCGGTTTTGATCTTTCCTTCTCGACCCAACGAGAATTGATTCCGTTGGGAATTACTCGGATTCTGTGTGTCTTGGCACTTAATGGTGATGGATTTGACTGTCACAGTGTTCGACAAGTAACTCGCTATCGAGGTTCGTGGACTATTAGCATGGATCACATAACCGTGGTAATTCTCATCCTCAGGTTCTTGCGGATCGCTTGGATCACGAAGAGGTTGTTTGTCCTGCCTCTTCATTTGATAGTCTTCCGATAGAGCATTGAAGGCATCAGTAAAAGTAACGGTGAGCGTCTTCCATCCTGACTTGCAAGCCAACCTCATTAGCGATGTAAAAGCATCGCTATCCTTTTTTTTGCGTACATAAGTCTGAAATTGCCGTGTATCGCTCATGTGGTAATCCTGCATTGTTAACACGTACATTGTATTGTGTCATGGATGTGTCACAACAATCAACGTAGCCGAATCATGAGGTCTTTAGTACTATTCCGCCACCATCCGACAACGAAGAGTTTTATTCTGATCGTAACCACCAAACACCATCACGGAAAAGTTCATAAGTATGCCTACTTGAACAATCCAGGCTGCTGATCATCCTTGGCCTTTTTACCCTTTGCTCCTCGCTTCCCCTTCGGTTTCGCCTGGGCTTCTGCTGCTTCGCCGCTCAGGCGTTCTTCTTCGGCTCGTTGTTTGTTGAGTTCCAGGAGGCGGGCTAGGACTTCGTCGCGGAAGTCGTCGGGCCAGCGGTAGCGCCAGGGTTTCTTTTTCTTGCGGGTGGTGGGAACTCCAGGTTCGTCGTCGTCGTCCTCTTCGTAGTCGAGCAGGAACTCGCAGGTGGGTTGCAAGTCCTTCCAGCCGTAGGCATCGAGTACGGCACGGTCCATGGCGGCATGGAGTTCGCGGAGCTTCTTTATCTCCTCGCTCGGCTCATTCGGATCGTGAAAGCGGTTGTAGGTCTTGGTCAGCCCTTCGTTGTTCTTCACCATGAGCGCTGCTCGGAACTCGTAGTACTCCTTTCCCACCGCTTCGAGAGTGGCATCGGTTTCAAAGTGCGGTGGAAAGGGGAAGGTTTCAAAGCAGTCGGAGGGGGTATAGCGAAGGTCGTCTTTCATGGAAGACCCAAGGAAACGGGCCCAGATTTCATGGGGACGTGATTGGATGGAGCAAAAGGACGAGTGCTCATCTAGTGCAAACACGGCTGCAGTATGTGAAAAAACTACTGGCAATCGGACAAATGCAATCGCAAGATGTGGTGTAGCACCGCAATTTATTGCTAGAGTGTGCTTTGAACCTGAAATGTTCTTGTACAGTTCATTACGAACACGCATAAAGTTCCACCACCTATTTTTCCCATGTGCATCATTCTGGCTCATCCTTTGCGGTTTAACTTTCGCCTCGACAATCTTGAATAGATCAGGCCACTTCCTTGCCTCATCTTCATCGAGCTCTTCGAAATTGATCACATAACGATGTGGTGATTGCGATGGCTCGTTGTTGATCTCCTCACCTCCGATAAATGGAAATATTCGTTCGGCATTTTTCTTGTTTTTGGCTTTCAATTTGTTCATCAACTCGATGGAGTTAACTGAATCATCATCAGTAGTATCATCAAATGTAAACCCCATTCCTAATAAGAAGCTTCCAATGAAACTCTTACCCGCGTTGGCCTCCAGCCTTGCCGGATCATCGTGTCCACCCGCATGGAACAGGTACGCCGTGATGATTGGAGCTTCCTTCTCATCAAGCAAATACGGCCGATGGTGTTTGCCCTTTGCGACATGCACCACGCTCACCACCACCGCTGCCAGGCCGGGCCATTTGTAACGACGGCGGGCGTGGTAGATCGTTCCCCCGTTAGTGCAGATCCAGCGCAACCCGGTGCTGCGGGTATCCCCCTGGGCAATGGTGTTGGTCGCAATCAAGCCGAACGTGCCATCTGTCCGCAGCAGGTTGAACGCCCGGCGGAAGAAGTGGGCTACCAGATCAGCGTTGCCATGCGATTCCTCGTGCAGTGTTTTCAGCCAGTCGAGGAAATAGGGATGATGCCCCGCTGCGATGGTGTTTTTACCAGCGAACGGTGGGTTGCCAACAATGGCATCGAAGCCGGGCAACCGGCGGGCTGATGCCACGCCTTTCTCGGAGGTGAACACTTCCGGAAACTCAATCTCCCAGTGGAAGGGCAGGACTTGCGATTTTCTTAAGCTCGTTTCAGCCTGTCGAATCTCTTCATGACGAATACCGGTTCGCAACGATTCATCAAAATGTTGAAGAAATGCGTCTCGTTTCTGCTTACGTTCTTTATCGTTCTTTCCAGCGAAGAAGGCGGCGATGGCGAGATTCCCGGCGAAGCGTATCAACTGCATATCTTCTTCGGCCTTCTTCAGCTTTTGCTCCTTCAATCGAAACGGATACTCATCTGGGGAGGTGATGATGTCCTGGCGAACCTTGAGCACAGCCTTAATCCGATCTTCAATGACGCGCTGGGCCACGGCAGCGGCGCCACTTGGAAGCCAGTGAAAGTTGATGATCTGCTGTTTGTTTAGCCCCACCAACGAATCGCCACACTTCATGGCGTGATCGAGAAACGTAAACGGATGATCCTTGGCTAACGTCGCCAGCCATAGGGAGAGCTTCGCCAGATCGGTCGCCATGGGGTTCTTATCAACGCCGTAGAGACAGCGCTGGGCAATGAGCCGCTGAGCGAAGAGTTCAGGGGTTTCATCGAGTGGAATCACTGGCATATTGCCATGAGTCGCCCAGGCCTTCACCAGCACTTCACTCAGTTGCCTGCACGCTTCAACCAGGAACGCTCCTGACCCCATAGCAGGGTCGCACACCTTGAGATCGAGTATCTGCTCTGGCTTGGGCTTATCTCCTAATTGCTTCAGAATCGGCTCCAGCGTCTTCTGCACAATCGGGCCCGTGAGAGTACGAGGCGTGTAATGCGAACCACTGCGTCGCCGTTCCTCGCTCGGCTGGAAGATCATGGCCCCGGCCGGCACCACATTGGGTGTCACTTCCTTGGCGATCTTCTTCTCCAGTGCCACCAGCATGTCTTCCATCGACTTGGCAATCTTCAGGCCCTCTGCTGCCTGGCCGGTCAGTTTCTGGCCAGTCTGCTCCGTGAACCACTTGGCTCGGTCAGCGCCCGATTTAATCAGCAGGAGCTCTAGATTGATCGTGGTTGGTGCCCCGTGAGCCTTGGGTGCTTTGATGGCAATCGACCGGCCTTTCGCCACTTCAAGCTCGAAGCCCATTATGGTCTCGTAGACGCCACCAATCTGCTCGACGCCTAGTGTCAGGTAACTGAGGCGTTCACCATCGAGAATGAGGAGGTTGGTAAGAACTCTGAGTAGGCAACCATCAGAAACACGGGGAATCTGTTGAAGCTTGGTGTCGTAGCTGGCATCTTTAACCTTCCGACCTTCCAGAAATGGATATCGGCTTGGGTCAAATAGGTAACCCTGGCGAGCGGGCAGATGCAGGTTGCCATGGCTGCCACCGTCGTAGATCAGTCGAAAGAGAGTGAGAAGCTGTGCCCAGGCTCCGTACCGCTGGTCCATGGTATCAATGTAACGGCCTGCATCAGCCTGAAGGCGAGCAAACAGGCCGGTGACCGAGTAGAAGTTGCTGTATACCGGGTCGCTGGAAAGCAGGCCACGATCTTCGGCATAGAGAATGAAGACCAACCGCATCAGCACGGTGAGCAGCCCGGCATAGACCTGGTGAGGATCGTCAGCCAGGATTTCCTTGAGGAGTTCACCCTTGCGTTGATCATCAGCAGCCTGGAACCCGCGCAGGAGTTCAAAGAGAGCAGCCAGCAGTTGCTCAGCCAGTTGAGTCGAGACAACGCTCTGATACTTGCGACTTTCTTCCAGGATAGCCGGCAGCTGCTGTTTCTCAGGCAGGCTGAATAGCCGTTCGGAACTGAGCAGCAGATGCATGGCCGCGAAGATCGATCGTCCGGCAACGGGGATCATCTCGGCAAGGTGAAAGGTGAGGTAGCCCGTGTTCTCGCCCGAAGGAGCATAGATCAGCCGAAGGGATCGCCCGTTGGAGAGCAGGCCTAGCGGTATCCTGGCCTCTCGCAGCAGGCGTTCAAACTTGGCATACGGGGATGCATGCCAGTGGTGATCTTCCTCGGCAGGCGGATCATCCATGCTGGTATCAGTGTCCAATACCTGGATGAACATCATCCATTTCTTGAGAGGGTCCTTGGGTTTGAAATAAGGCACGACATAGGTAGACTGCAGGGTTTCGTTGAAGTTGGGCAAAGTGACTTCGCACGATTCCGGTGCTGGCAACAGGTCTTGAGCTGACCAGCCCAGAACATCCTGCACAAAGCGTGTGAAGTCGTGAAGTACTGGGATGATCTGTTCGTGCTTATCTCGTTTGAAATAGGCGAGAAACTGGTCATGCAGTTCTTTGGGTTGTCGATTGACTTGGGCCTGGGCACCCAAAAGCGCAGGCACCGAAACGACCAGGCCCACGGGTTGGACGTAGCCAATCCATTCCAGGTGTGCCAGGGTTTCGAGGTCGTGCGGCATGATTACCCCGTCACCGGCCAGAGATAGACCAGGCCCACCGGTTCGATGCGAGTGGCCTGCACTTCATACACGTCTTTAATGCGCTGAGGCTCGGTTTCAAGCTCCTCAAAAATCTTGAGCAGCCGCTTCTCCCAGTAACGCTGGTTCGCTTGCAGTTGACGAAGCTCTTCGTCCTTCTCAGGAAACGCCAGCAACAGCTCTGAAGGGTTCTTGTAAGCCTTGACCGTTTTCTCAATGTGCTTTTGCTGATTGTTCAGAATGGCCTTCATGGCTTTGGCTTCAGCGGCACCTCGTTCCTTGAGTTTCTTAATCGCATCCTGGGCGTGCTCTTTGCCACGGGCTTCCAGGTGAGGTAGCAGAGCAGCGACATCGAACTGGGCAGAGGCTTGCAGCTGTTTGGCAATCTCTTTTGGCACCGTTTTATGGAGCCTTTCGGCAAGCGATTCCTGCAGCAGTTGGATGGTTTTGGTTTCTGCATCTCGCCCGTAGGGTGTCGGGGGAGATTTGCGAATCTGCGGATCAGTCCAACGTGCGGAGATGGTGAGCAGTTCCTCGTGCAGCCGGGCTGCTCCGCTTCCGTATAGGCAGAGTCGACCAAGCAGTACGATACGGGGAATGGCGTCATTCGCCTGGGTCAGGCAGGCACGGGACAAGTCGTGATGGACGAGCCCCTGGGCCATGAACCGCGAGAGCAGGCGCTGGACGACTCGTTGTTCCAGGTGCAGGTGGACTGCGGAATTATCCAGGACGCCGGCATCTTCAAAGATGACCGGGCGGATCGGAGCGGTACGACGCCATTCCCAGAATGTTTGATCACGTTCACGGGGGACTCTCAGAGAATCGAGAGTATCGGCCCAGGAGGCATCACCACCAGAACGCTGATCCAAAGCGGGGAAGATGAAACGTTCGTGCTGACCGGTGGCAGCCATCGACTTTGCACCGATCATTTCCAGGGCACAGTTGATGGTAGCACGGAAACTGGTTTCACTGAGGCCAGTACTTGCTTTGGACTTGTCTGCCAATTCCCTCAGCTTATCGATCTGTTGGCGCAGTTCCTGCTGCCTGGCTCGATCACACTCCAGTTCATCATTGACGACCTTCTGACGATCAGGGTCTACTTTTGCTGAGTTGATCTCGTTCAGAAGGTGCTTTTCCTGATCTCGATGAATGCCTTTGTTTAAGAGTTGAGTCAGCCGACTGTCGATGACCTGGGCCAGGCTGCCCAGTTCCTTGCGGATGGTTTCGGTCTTACGAACTACTGTGGCGAGGATGCGGTCTTCGGGTCGCTGCTTGTAGACGAAGTAATGGCAGTAGACCACTGGTTGAGGTTGGAGCTTACGGTCGATGCGGCCATTTCGTTGCTCCATTCGACTGGGGTTCCAGGGGATATCGAAATGGAACAGGTTATAGCAGTGAGCTTGTAGATTCAGGCCTTCACGGGCTGCATCGGTGGCTATGAGAATGCGAACCGGATGCTGATCGGGTGGGGTGTTGAAGGCTTTCTTGATCTCCTCCCTTTTCTCCGGTGGCGTGGGGCCATGGTAGATCTCGATCCGTCGATCAGCCTGGTCTGAGTTTTCGATAGCACTTTGCAGTTGTTGGTACAGATAACGCTTAGTGTCGTCGTATTCGGTGAAGATCAGGATGCGGATATCGGTCCAGGTGGCTCCGGGCTTGCCCAACTTGGGGCACATCTTCTCCCGTATCCATTCGAGGAGGTGTTTCACCCGGGCATCTGGCTTACCGCGAGAGGATTCAGCCAATGTCATCATCTCGGAAAGCAGAGCCTTCTCACGTGCGATCAGTTTACTGGTCTTTGAGGTAGGAGTTGCAGATTCACTGGATCGGGTGGCAGCTACCATCTGAGCATCTGCTTCACGGGCTTGCTCATCTTCACTCAGAGTGCCACGTTCTTCGTCGCTATCGGGCGGTTCAAACGACAAGGTAGGCTGACTGTTCTCAGCATCGGCTGCCAGTTCTTCCTTCCAGAGCTTCTCAGCGGTCCGCTGATGGACTCTCAACGTTTGGGCAAAGGCTTCGATGGACGAGAGCAAGCGTTGTTGCAATCCTGTAATGAGCAAACCACCAGTTGCCTGCTTGCGTTTGCTTTCGTTCTTTAGGCGTTCTTGTCGGCTCAGACGATATTCTTCCAGTAGTGCTGCCAGTCGTAGTTCTGGGGTATTGTCGGGAAGATTATCGAGATCGATCTGCATGGGATCACGTTTGGGGAAGCCACCCTGGATCTCTCGAAGATCATCTTTCAATCGTCGCACCATCACATCATTGCGAAGCTTTTGATCAACCGGCACACCACGGCAGAATCGCTGGGGATCAAGTATCTCAAGGAGTGCCGAGAAGCTGTTCGAGTGGCCGTTATGCGGTGTAGCAGAAAGAAAGAGTCGGTGCTCGAAGCGTGGTGCGATGTCCTGAAGTGCTTTGGTGATCTGC